>CAZPFH010000157.1:0-1527 GCA_964585825.1 uncultured Candidatus Peribacteria bacterium | reverse complement strand
ATTAAAGGCTTCTTCGCTGGCATATTCAATGAATATATCCAAAATATTCTTAAAAGCCTCTTGCATCAGTTTGCAACCGTGCGTTTTGACTATCTCCATTTGCGGCCATAATTGAACAAAAGCAAACCTCCTCCGAATAGCGACATCAACGATGGCAATACTTCGGTCCGCTGTATTCATGGTACCTAGGATATGAAGATTCGTCGGGAGTTTGAGTCGATCAAAGATAGGGTCTTCAAAATCATAGGGCAATTGAAGTTCTCTTTCTGATTCTGTCTTATATTCTAAAAGGTAGATTGCTTCACCCAAAACTTTTGCAAGGTCACAGCGATTGATTTCATCAATATTGAGTAGATAATCTTGATTTTCATTGCTTGTGGCTTCTTCAGCAGCGCTCATAAGAAATCCTTTTTTGGGGACAAATTGAAATCCAAATCCTTCGCTTGATTTAACCGGGGAGAGTCCGCCAATAAATTGTTCATAAGTTACATTAGGATGAAACTGAATGGTTTTTCCATTTCCATTATATTTATTTTCAAGAAGTTGTTGTGCCATCAGGGTTTTACCTGTTCCAGGCGGACCCTCTATGATAATAAATCGTCTTTTCTGCAGAAGATCAGAAACTTCATCATTGTTTACACTAGGCATAAGATGCTTAAAATATGAAGTTCTAATTTCTTCATAATCTGATTGAGATGCCTTAAGAACGGAAATCCTTCTTTCTTCAAACATAAGATCCATAAAGGCTTTTAAGGCCAATTCAGTTGCTTCTATTTTGTTCTTTAAAGGAGAAAAAAGACTATAAATAACTTTCCCGTAGCGGTTAAACACAGTTTCATATTCAAAGAACATGCTTCTTATATTGTCAGGAACATCTTTATCAATCCGAACAGGATCTTGTTTAGCCCATGCTACTGGTTTATGTTTACCATATTTTGTATTTAACAGAGCACAGATGGCTTGTGCTTTGCGACCATGTCCTGGCCTGCCCAAAATGTTTTCATCTGGGCTTAGGCCTTGAGTTCCAACTACCATTGTGATTAAAGCAGGCTGATCTTCTTGAGGAAATAACACGAAAGACATTCCGCCGTAAGCCCCAGATCCTGGATTAGATGGATGGATGAGTGCAGTAAAAGGAACACCTTTATCCAACTGGATATTAGGTGATCTAATAGCTACCGAGTCGACTGCTTTTTTCTGATAACGAGTTGAAGAGGATAAAAATTCTTCGAATGCCTCTTTTGCTTCATTATACCAATTTTTATGCCATTTTTTGTGAATAAGGTTTATGATTTTATTCATGGGAGTTCCTGTTAAATATATTTGTTCTCATATTCTTTCCTTAATAATTTTATTTCGCATTTTTGTGATTGTCTATCAATCTGGCCTATTAAGATCTTGTCTCAAATGATGAATCGTTATCGTCTTTTCCGCCGAAGCAGCATAAGATCCTTACGGCCTGCTGACGCAGGCCTCAGGATGACACATGTATCACACCACCTCACCGACCCCATGCCGGCCCGCATC
>CAZPFH010000156.1:0-1529 GCA_964585825.1 uncultured Candidatus Peribacteria bacterium | reverse complement strand
CCGATAACCTTTGCCACCAGGCGTATTGGATGGTACGTCGTTCATATCAATGCAAATGATATCGCTACAGCCGGAGCTGTCCCTAAATGGTTCCTGGTAACCGCCTTGCTGCCCGAAAAAACGAGTGATAAGGATTTATTAAACCAAATATGGTCTGATCTGAATGGCGCGCTCGATGAAATAGACTGCGCGCTCTGCGGCGGACATACCGAGGTCACAGTCGGACTTGACAGGCCGATTTTAGTCGGGCATATGCTGGGCGAAGTCCCCCGACAAAAGCTTGTAGACAAAAGTTCCATGCGGCCGGGCGATCGATTGCTTTTAACAAAAGGGGTGCCCATCGAGGGAACGGCTATAATCGCTAATGAAAAGCCACAATTGCTCCAAAAATTCGCTTCAAAAAAGGATATTGAAAAGGCTCAGCGTTTCCTCGATGCACCTGGCATAAGTGTCTTGAAAGAGGCAAAATTGGCCTGTCAACTAGGCGGCATTCACGCAATGCACGACCCGACCGAAGGAGGTTTGGCCACCGGATTGTGGGAACTCGCTCAAGCAGGACAAAATACCATTAGTCCAATACGGCGAGCTGTTTTGCAATTCATTGGGGCTTGACCCGCTAGGAACTATCGCCAGCGGTGCCCTCCTGATATGTGTAGAGCAAAATAAAGCCGAAAAAATCTTACAACTCATGAAGAATAATAATGTTTTATGCTCCGACATAGGAAAAATAATACCCCGAAATGAGGGGATTAAACTTGTTAAAAGCGATGGCTCAGAATCTAAAATGCCCGTCTTTACCCAAGACGAAATCGGTAAGTTGTGGTCTTAGACCTATTCCTGTTATTATATAGCAAACATATTTTAATTATCATTATAGAAAGTTGGCACAATATGTGGTTTGTATTCAACAAAAGTCCATTTCGAAGGTATATTGTAACAATTCAATTACCTGTGTTGATTCTATTGGCTACCTTAGCCTCAACAACCGGATGCCGTTCTCTAACGAATGATACACTTAATGGCATTAGGGCAGACAAATCGGAACTATCAGCCGGCATTTCCGTATCAGCGCCCTACTCGCAGCGTTCGCGGGCGACAAGGTATTTTTGGGGCGTTACCCACACTTACGAGCCGGGCAGCACTTTTAAGGATTTGTTATCCCATATCCTTGAAAACTGCTATCAAATGCAAACAGTAAGAATGAAAGATGTAGAAGATTTGGACCGCTCACTTTTTAGTTTATTTGCAGAAGCAAAGGACCAGGAATTGGACTATCTTTTCGCTGCTGAGATTCATTCCTGGCATCAAAGCTATATACTGTTCTTGCAATGGGTGAAAATACACTTCAAACTCACATGCTATGACGTGCAAAGCGGCAAGAGTATCTGGTTTTCAGAATTCAATACTACTAATATTTATCATACTAATCGGGAAGTCCTGTTGAACGCCCTGCAGGAGGGCTTAGCGGAGGTTCTTGATGCCAGATAATATCGTCAAAATCGCCGCACCAGCAAAGATCAATTTATTTT
>CAZPFH010000155.1:0-1534 GCA_964585825.1 uncultured Candidatus Peribacteria bacterium | reverse complement strand
GTCTTCTGGTTGAACGGCAGAAGAAGAAAGGAAAGTGAAACAGGTGTTGGAGAAGTTTTTCAATAAAAGTATGAAAATGTGGGGATGGTTATTGCCGATGTTATCTCTTCCATGCTATCATTCCAATTCACTGCCCAAATCAGAGCAAACTAATTTATTTGTTATCCGAGAACATTTTCAGGGCCATCTTATATTCATCCTCAAAATTAATACCGGGATCAAGTTTTGGATCTAATTGTTTTAAACCGACAAACATATATGATACCAATTGTAAGCCTGAAAATTCACCGGGTAATGATTTAAGAGTGTATTTACGCTCAGGATTATCTATATCAAGACCATTTCTGCCAAGCATTGCAATTTCGTAAGTAATAGTTTGTGCTTGCTGTTTCCCTAATTCTTGATATTTTTCTAGTGCAGCTATGCAATACATTACAACATCCATTCTGGGCTGTGATCCAGCTTTGTTTTTAACTTTAACGTTTGCAATCTCGTTTCTTTCTTCTTTGGCTCTTTCTGCAAGTTCACTATAAGGTGATAATTCAATGGCTTTTTTTAGAATAATGTCGGCTTCATCATAACGACCTAAATCTTTAAGGCATTTTCCATAACCATATTGAGCCTGGGGGTCTTCAGGGAGTAGGTCTGCAGCTTTCTCAAAATAATAAACAGCTCGTTCTAATGATTCATTAGCAATTAAAGCGCCAAGATTCCGTAAAGTATATGGGTCCTCAGGGTCTAATTGATAGCTTTTCTCTAGTTCCGAAATAGCTTCTGACCTTTTACCATCACGAATATGTGCAACAGCAAGGGCATTCCATGCCTTTGCATTGTTTGGACTTACCTCAGTCAGTTTACTAAGTATGTTAATAGCATCATTATATTGCCCTTTATCACTTAATATCATCCCATAATTAAAGAGAATATTGGGGTGTTCAGGAAACCTTTTATAAAGAGCAGATAGCATCGCCTCGCCTTGTGATATTCGTCCTTGATTTAGCTGGTTGATAGCTTCTGTAATTGCATCTTCTGCTTCAGAAAGAGACTTTGGAAACCATTGAACAATTACATATTCATCTTGTATTTCGACATCTACCTCTCCACCTATCTCCTTAAAGTATTTTAAGAAAAACGATGAAACAACTTCACCAATCTTATTGTTTGGCAAATCTCTATAATTTTCATTAACTTCGGAAAGTTCAAAAGTAAACTTTATGGGATCAAGCGTCATTTGTTATATCCTCAAATTGCCATTTGTAAAAAGTATTCATTTGTAATTTATTTGCCCATTCATCCACAATTTTTGTATATCTATGAAAATCCTTTTCGCTAATATTGTCGTAAATTTCCAAAAGTTCCCGACCTTTCTCAAGGACTTCGACTGTTTTAAAAGGAACCAAAATATGTTGCTCTCCGGATATTCTTGACCAATTTAATGTGAAAGCAGCATTCATTGTTGCATTCTTTATAAAAACATCTTCAGGAGTCATTTGCTTAATTTTGGGAGCAAGGCTTTGGTGAAGTTCTTGAATTT
>CAZPFH010000154.1:0-1544 GCA_964585825.1 uncultured Candidatus Peribacteria bacterium | reverse complement strand
AAAAGAAGCAAAACATATTGAAGGATTTGCACAAGAATCTGCAATTGTGACACATTATCGTCTGAAAACGGATCCTAAAACCAAAGAAGTAAAAGTAGATCCAGAAGCAAAACTAGAAGAAGAACTTATTGTAAGACCAACCTCAGAAACGATGATACATACCAAATTTTCAGATTGGATAGAATCTCACAGAGACTTACCACTTTTAATAAATCAATGGGCAAATGTTGTACGATGGGAAATGCGAACAAGGCCATTTTTAAGAACAACAGAATTTCTTTGGCAAGAAGGACACACTGCACATGCAACCCATGAAGAGGCAGAGGAAGAAGTTTTTAAGATGTTAAATATATACAAAGAATTTGCTGAGGAATACCTCGCAATGCCAGTGATACCCGGTGAAAAGAGTGAATCAGAAAGATTTGCAGGTGCCGACAGGACATTTACTATCGAAGCAATGATGCAAGATGGAAAAGCCCTTCAAGCAGGCACATCGCATGATCTTGGACAAAATTTTTCAAAAGCATTTGACATTCAGTTTACAGACACAGATGGAAAAAATAAATACACTTGGCTAACAAGCTGGGGCCTAAGCACAAGAATGATTGGCGCACTGATTATGACTCACAGCGACGATCAAGGCTTAGTCCTTCCTCCAAAAATCGCTCCAATTAAAGTAGTGATTGTCCCAATCTGGAAAAATGATGAGGAAAAAACGAAAGTTCTAGAAATTGCAGAAAAAATCAAATCCGAACTTGGCGAACTTGAGATAAAGGTAGATGGCAGAGATAATGTAACACCAGGTTGGAAATTTAATGAGTGGGAGAAAAAAGGAGTTCCAATCCGAATTGAAATAGGCCCAAGAGATGTTGAAAACAACTCAGCTGTCTTAGCCAGACGAGACACCGGAGAAAAGGATAGTGTATCTCTTGATGATGTCTCATCGAAGACAAATGCACTATTGGAAGAAATTCAGAAGAACTTGTTTGAAAAAGCTAAAAATTTCAGAGATGAAAATATTTATAATGTAGACACTTTTGACGAGCTAAAAGATATTTTTGAAAATAAAAATGGCTTTGCCTTAGCGCATTGGGATGGAACAATTGCAACTGAAGAAAAAATTAAAGAACTAACAAAAGCAACAATTCGATGCATTCCTTTCGATTCACCAGAGGAAGAAGGTAAGTGTATTTACTCTGAAAAGCCTTCGAAGAAGCGCGTTTTGTTTGCTAAAGCGTACTAGATAGCATTTAACGTGCCTGGGTTCTGGCACGTGCTGGGCTCAAGCTCTGGTACGTGCTGGGTTCAAGCTCTGGCTTGAGCCCGAAAAGCCCCACCCTCACCCCAAGTAAAATACTTTTTACTTTTACTGGCATGGCAATACCACGAATCCATCCTTATGCAGAAAGGCATATTCACTACATGACCCTAACAGTAGTAGACTGGCTTGACATTTTCACAAAACCGCACTATTTCGAAGCAGTCATCGAGACACTAAAACATTATCAAAAAAGCGACATATACGTTATTTCATACGTTATCAT
>CAZPFH010000153.1:0-1556 GCA_964585825.1 uncultured Candidatus Peribacteria bacterium | reverse complement strand
TATTTTGAACCTGTATCCGTAAAGCCTTATAATATCCAATGCGTCTAAACTGCGGTCAGTACTTAAAAGAATTATTCTTCCCCGCTGTGGATGTTTTACAAGTACAATACGCACCGGTACAGCAAAGGGGCGTATTATAAGATCCATAATACGATAGCTTATCTGAATTCCTTTTTCACCATAAACCGGGCTGAGTGCAGATATAAAATATTTTTCCTGTTTAAACGCATTTTTAAGTATTACCTTTCTCCCATACTTGCGGGGCCTGCCTCTGCCTCGTTTTTTCTTTTTTTTAACTTTGGCCTCCTGCCATGCAACGGAATTGCTTCTCATTTTTGTAACAAGGTGATTACCTCTTTCTGCTAAAAACACCATAAGTTTTCTGGCAGAATAATACGCATCAGCAACAAGATAATATCTGTACCCGTGCAAAACTTTTGCAAGCATATCTGCGCATTTGTCCAAAAGAGATCTTTTTGTTTCGCTTACACGGAATAGAACACCTTCACTGATTGCCGAAACCAGTGGAACAGCAAAATAATTTTCAATATGACCTATCAATAGTGCAAAACATTCAAAGTGATGCCCCATAATAAAACAGGATTTTTTATTAGCCTGGGACTGCTGATGAAGGGATTTGACAGCAGGCATTTTTCTTCCCTCTTTGGGATTCTTAAGCCCGTCAGCAATAATAACAAAACGGCCGTTAATTTTCATAATAAAGGCAGAGAATATTGAAAGACACAATTCCAACCATAAGTTTATCATATCATCAAACTTGAGGGCACTGCTGTGAAAGAAGTTCAATAAAAGGTTGTAGCATTTTTGGCGTAATCGTAAAATTCTGATAAAACTTGTAACACCCCTCAAGTCATCTCGAATAGCAAACCCCACAATAACAGTTATCATCCACATAAAAGTACGAGTACGAGAACAGCAATCTCTCAGCCTCCAGATACAAAAAAACAACTCCTGCCAAAGTTTCATAAAAAACCTCCCAAAAAAAACAAGAAAAATCAAAAAAAGTGCTTGACATAATCCGATAGCTTTGCTAAGCTATCGGATTATGTATAAAAAAATAATAAAATTAGAAACCAGAATCAAGAAAATAAAAAAAAGGTTATGTACTCTTGGCGATATGCGTCCGGGAGCACTCTCAAAGCAGTACAATGTATGCGGTAATCCGAACTGCAGATGTAAAGACCCGAAGAATCCCAAAAAGCACGGACCTTACTATCAGCTAAGCTATACTCACAAGGGAAAAAGTACCACTGAGTTTGTCAGGAAAGAAAAAGTGAAGGAGGTAAAAAAAGAATTGAAAAACTATGCTGATTTTAAGAAAATGGTACAAGAATGGATTGATGCTTCGGTTGAAATTGCACGTCTACGGAAGCAGCTCGCAAAGAACAAAAAGTCTTGAAAACTTTGCACTGTCGAGTTTATAATAAAGGGCATAATAAAAAAACAAGCCAGGAAAGGTTGTAAAGAAAAGTTGATATTGCCGGGATAACATCAAATATATCAAGAAAACTTAAACGCTTATATGGGCACAACCC
>CAZPFH010000152.1:0-1573 GCA_964585825.1 uncultured Candidatus Peribacteria bacterium | reverse complement strand
CCGCACATCGTTGACCTGGGCCAGGTTGATGAAGAGTCGCAACGAGTTATTGGGAATGCCCTTGATATCTTCAATAACATCGGTCTGAACAATAACTGTCTTGGTCCTAGCAATCCTTTCAAGGGGAATGGTTTTTTCCATGAACTCATAGAGCCACGGATTAAAAAAATCGAATACATGATACAGCTTTTCCTTAACGGGATTTATCAGTTCGGAGGTCAGTCGCTGGCTGTCCGAATCAATATCGAGCGCATCCTGGCCCAGAATGTGTCTAACACCTTCAATGGATTCAATGTCCCCTTTTTCCTTATCCAGGTGATGATAATTAGAGTAAAGAAAATAAATAAATAGCTCGAACCCAAAAAGAAGCAAGAAAGAACCGAATATTTGTCCTCTTGAATAATAGAACATCCTAAGAAAAAAGATTAAAAATGCCATGCTGAAAGCCATGAGTACAACGGCCTTAAGGCAGGCTGATATTGCGTCCTTGTAATCATATAATAAGGCTTTCTGGAACTTGTTGGTGGCAAGAGAAGTAATAAACCACAAGCCCCAGATGATTAGCAGCAGCTTTTGGTACTCGTCAGATAAAACATAAGTTCCACGTTTAACGTAATTAATTCCAATAAAAAGAAAACTAAGAGCGAGAAAATCTATTAGAACCAGGGGAAAGGAAAGATGACCATTTTTCTCAAATTCGCCAGGAGAAGGTTCTACTTCAATCCTTGGATCCTTGGCTACGCGAGTAAAATATAACACAGAGAACAAAATTAGTTCACTTACATAAAACAGAAATATAGAACCATAGATTTGTAGCCGAGAAAATCTCGGTAATCCTAGCATAACAATCATGAATGAAACACCATAGGCAATAAAAAGAGCATTTTTCGAAACAATTATAAAAATATCTTTCCAACTAATAAAAGAGCGTAATTGAAATTTATTGGTAAGAAGTGAGACAAGTAGCCAAATAAAATAAAAAGCAATAAGAAGCTTTACATAGAAAAATGGAGATAATGAAAAAGATCCACGCCGATAGTAGTGAATGGAAAAGAATGCAATATTAAGAAAGAAAAAGTCACAGATGAGTGTTTGGATAAAAAAATTTAATGCCTTTTTCGTCACGGCTTTGATTTATCCAACGTTTCTAAAAATGATGGCCTCGTAAGAACCCGATCGTCAGCATATCCGACTTTTGCAGGCTCAGGCACGACACAAGCAACATGCATGATGGGTTCACCGATGAATATTTTGCGCACCCCTGCCAATATGCAAAAAAGTCAGAAATAGAGTCCATGAGCGCCGCCAGCTTTGTCCTTAACGGCTCTAACCAGCTCCGATGCGGTATACGTCTTGATGTTGATGGCAATCGGGTTTTTCAGTGGGCGGTGATGCGCTCGTCTGGAAGGTACCCTCGTGGTGGAGATGGTCTTTTGAGGGCTCTTCGTTCTGAAAGCGTTAAGAGTTCCTAAAGGCAATGTTAAAGAGTATTATAAAGCATATGTTAGTTTATTAAAAACTTGTTAATCAAGCATTTTGATAATGAATATAGCAATAAAATAATACGAAAACT
>CAZPFH010000151.1:0-1633 GCA_964585825.1 uncultured Candidatus Peribacteria bacterium | reverse complement strand
TGCGTTTTGTACAGCGCGCCTTGATGAATCATCAGCCATAACTGGTAAGATCATTGAATCAGTCGCTGCCAGTGCAATTTGTGTATAAACGGAAAAACTTGGATTGGCATCAACAAAAAGATAATCATATTCATTATTAATTTGATTTATGAAATCATTAACCCAATCAATAACGCGCAGCCAAGTGTTTGAGCCTGGGATTTGTGTATTAGCCAAAGTTGTTATTGCATTAGACTGCAACTCAACTAAAGCATCGCCTGCGACTAAGTCGATATTGTCTGGGATATTATTATTGAAAACTGATGGCTGTGAAATAAAATCACTCACAGTAATATTGGGCATCGTGTAAGGCGATGGTAACCTTTCTTGAAAATAGCCACCGATGCTTTGACGTACCTGTTGGTTCTGTAAATTGTTGAGGTTTTGACTCCCTAAACCAGTTAGACCACCCAATAATAACTCAGATAAATTGGCCTGGGGACAAAGATCCATAACTAGGATATGACTATCTTCATTTTGCTCTGCAAACATTGTGGCAGCTTGAAAGGCTAAACTTGTTTTCCCAGTACCACCTTTATTATTCCAAAATGAATATTTTATCATATTTCCTCCTTAGGCTATTCCTGCGGCCAACGTGCCGGTCACCGGCGGCGGCTTTTTGCCGTCCGGTGCACTGGATGGTTGGAACTCTTGATTGAAAGGCACAGTCTGCAAACAGCGTAGACATGATAATTAGTCGCTTCAAGCTGGTTCTAAGCCGCAGCCTTAAAACAATATCTGATGTTCTAAATTAATACTGATAGTATTCCCACGTGTCATATTATCCATTAAGTCTAGTTTCATTTTTTCAACCGAGATTCGTTTCGAAAAGATTTCTAAAAGATCGGACCAGAATTTTTCTTTGCTGGGGGTAAAGAAATCTGGACGATCACAATGTACAACTAATGTCCCTAGAACGATATTGTCCTCGCATAGGACAGGATAAATTATAGAAGATTTAATTCTTTCCTTCTGAGTAGAATAGAGTTCCGCGTACTTAGAACCAGAAGTGTTAGAAATAATTATAGGGTTAGGTCTTTTAGCCCTATAGATTTTTGCCGTTTCAGTATCATCATAGATATTTAAGTTCTCTCTTCTTAGCACCATGCTTCTGGGCTTTCTTCCACTTCTGTTTGCAGAACATGGTATCGTTATGTGGGCATCATCATAAGAGCAAGTCATAAAAGTCACTTCGAAGTCTATGCGATCACCGCTTTTTTCCTGATTGCCATATACGGATTCGAATGTAGAATATGTGTCGTCTACAATTTCTTGGACTCTGTCAATACTCGCAATTAAATTTCTAATCTTAAATTGAGGATCTGAGAAAGACTCCTTGATGATTTTATGATGTTTTACGATTCTTAGATCACAGAGCGTAAAAGCCCTGAACAAAGCTTTGTGTTCTTCCTCAGCTTCTTGTTTATATTCATCATAGTAAAAACAGCATAAACGATATATAAAAACGGAAAATGTTATTAAAAAGCCAAAAACAACCAAATGAATAAATAACGTCATTTCCGTTGTGGCGCTGTATGCTTTCGCAACGGATGAAGATAGAAAGGCAGCAAAATAGAAAGGAAGGCTAACCGAA
>CAZPFH010000150.1:0-1641 GCA_964585825.1 uncultured Candidatus Peribacteria bacterium | reverse complement strand
GCGCTTTCTCCGCCAGGATCTCTCCCCGTCTCCGGTCCTGAGCCGTATCGGCATAGAATAAAAGGGATATATATGAGGATAGATAATAGCAAAAAAGCCAATTATGTCAATTTTCATTGTGGCTTATTTCTCTTTTTTCACAAACGTTATGTGGTCGTTAAGTAGTTGAACGAATTTATCCACATCAATTCCGTGCATTGAAAGACCTTCTTCTATGGTTTCAAATTGAGCCGCTTGGCAACCGATGCATCCTATCTCATGATCAAGAAAAACCTCTAGCAGTTGAGGATATTCTTCGAGCACCTTTTTTATATTCATATCTTTGGTGATTTTATTGGAATTCATAACCGTGTGGTTTAAAAATAGGGAAGTAGTAAAGCACTATAATTCTTTTTATGTAATTATTCAAAGTAAAAACAATTACTTGACAAAAATATAAATACGTTTATAATAACACCCTTTAATTTCATATCCATGCGTTCACGTCATAAGCAAAATAAGCTTTATTCCATGCTGCATCGTTATGATAATAAGCTTGTGTCAAACTATTTGGAACATGGGCCAGATGGAGTTCGTAATATGCTGGGAATTACTTCCGATAGGTTGTGGGAGGTTGTTTTCGATTATCTTGTATTTGAAAAAGAAGTGGTTAAACATTGTGCCCGTAATAATAGTCCTTATATACATGCTCTTTTTGCTGAGCACGGTCCTTGTGCCATAAGAAGCGCTTTTCAATTAACAGGCGAAAAATATGAAGACGTATGGGAATATGTCATGGATTATATCGGCATTTCCCGTGGAGCTTTATATGAATATGTAACTGAAAAATCATCGTTATATCGTAAACAAATTTATAGTGGGGAATGCCTCTCTTTACGAAAAGATTTGCTAATAGAAAAGGATAAATATGAACATGTTTGGGGAGAAGTGCTCGATTTATTATTAAACGCCGTTTCCACTCATGCGTTTACACACAGTGCTTTTGAACATGGACTTAATCTTTTTTCAACATTATATAATCGTGGACGGAAACAGCGTTCACTTCGAACTTGGCAACACAAGAAACAATCGTCATAATAGTTGCGTATGAATACTCGACTTGATACATGGCTGGTTTGCAATAAAGGATTACGCAGCCGTTCTCAATCCAAGGATTTTATTGAACGTGGTTTGATTTCCGTTAATGGAACAACAGTTAAAAAAGCTTCATATCGTGTTAAATGTGACGATCTTATAGTGGTCAAGCATAACATCGTCTATGTAAGTCGTTCAGCTCGGAAATTACTTTATGCTATTGAAAGATGGAATATTGACGTACAAGATAAGCTATGCTTGGACATTGGCTCATCAACGGGTGGATTCACGGAAGTGTTACTGCGACACGGCGCTAAAAAAGTGTATGCTGTTGATGTTGGAGTAAATCAGCTTCATGAATCCTTAAGACATGATGATCGCGTTGTGGTTTGTGAAAATACGGATATTCGTGATGTTAAATTTCATGATATATGTTTTGATCTTATCGTTATTGATGTTTCTTTTATTTCCATAACTCATATTATTCCTTTATTAAGTAAATTTGGAGATGAGTCGCTAGAAGTTGTTGCGCTCATAAAGCCGCAATTTGAAGTTGGTAAAAAATAT
>CAZPFH010000149.1:0-1693 GCA_964585825.1 uncultured Candidatus Peribacteria bacterium | reverse complement strand
GCTTTAAAGTTTACAAACTTGCAAAATCAAATTTCCCAAGAGTTGATTTTGCTCCTGACCCAACAAAATCAGATGAAGAAAACCTGAAACTTCTTGAAAATTATATCGAAGAAAAAGAAGCAATGTTCCTTGCTATGATTGACGAGAAAAACATCTTTGATGAGGTGCTTCTAAAAAATGGCTTTATGCTAAATTACAGTAAAGAACAAGTTGATAGTTTCAAGAAGAACAAAGTATATCATATCAAAGATGATTATAAAGAATGTTTGATTTGCGTGGAATTAAATATTAAGAAAGAGACCTTAAAAGAACTTGAAAACCATAAAGACAAATTATTCATTTGCCTTGAAAGGTCTTTAGATACAACGATGAAATGGAACTTAAAACATTTGCTTGGTGATAAATTAATAGCTTTTTAGAATACACCGCCTCCGCGCGTCCGTGCGCTCCGGCGGAAAAAGGGGGCATGGGTGTGGTTTTAAGTTGTTATGGAGCAAGTATCAGCATGACGCCTAACATCTGGAGCGTATATTTAGTTTTGATATACACTGAAGATTTACAATAGATAGGAGATTAAGAATATGAAAAAGATATTTGAATGGATAAAGGCAAAATTGAATATACGCTCTGTTGTGCGCCGTTCTAATCTTTACAATTCAAAAACACCATCAAAAGATTATTGCGGAAGATGTAAACATATTTGTGTTTCAATCCATTGTAATGATCACACTATTTGCGGATTATATAAAGACTCCGTGCATTGGTATAATGTATGTGATGAATTTCAATTTGTAAATAAAAGGTGGTTCGTTCATGTAGGCAATAAAATAATTGATTATTATTATAAAGATTAGAATGGCGTACAACTTTTCAAGGCTATACGAAGCCGATGAAATAGTAAAAGTTTTTTAAAATAGTTTAAGGCGGTTTTGTATAGCCTTTGTTATATGACGTGGCGGTTAGCAGAATAAAATTTATATAGCCCGAAGCAGGACGCTGAGGGCGAAGAGAGGGTTCATTGAAAATATTAAATCTTTATGCTGGTATCGGTGGCAATAGAAAGCTATGGACGGGGCATGATATTACAGCGGTTGAAATGGATAATGATATTGCCAAAATATACGGTGATTTATTTCCAGAAGATAATTTAATTATTGGGGATGCACACGAATATTTACAGAAGCATTATGCAGAGTTTGATTTTATCTGGACAAGCCCACCATGTCAAAGTCATTCCAGTTTTAGACAAAATATTTGCGTAAGGTATAGAGGAACAGAAGCGGTCTATCCCGACATGAAATTGTATCAAGAAATATTATTTTTACAGCATAATTTTAAAGGTGTGTATGTAGTAGAAAACGTTAAGCCTTATTATGAAGCATTGATTAAGCCTGATTATATTTTGCAGAGGCATTATTTCTGGAGTAATGTTATTGTACCAGACAAGGATTTTGAAAAGGATGTAATTAGAAAAGCACAGATTCCAGATTTAGAAAAAAAGCATGGTTATGATTTAAGTAAATATAGATTAAAAAATAAAAGACAGGTTTTAAGAAACTGCGTTTCGCCTGAACTTGGTATGTATATTTTACAGCATAGCGAGCCACGGAAGGCGAGCCAGAGTTAAGCCATGTCATATAACAGAACATATCTGTATAAATTAACATAATGCACCAGCGCATAGGTAGCATAT
>CAZPFH010000148.1:0-1745 GCA_964585825.1 uncultured Candidatus Peribacteria bacterium | reverse complement strand
CAGAGGCCCGACAGGATTGTCCGCACCGGGCAGTGATGCCCGGCGCGATCGTGGTTTAGTTTTTTTTCCTAGGGGGCTGTATCACAAGTATTTATAGTACTATTTTATAGAGGTCTCTTAACTAGTTTCTGTTGAAAAATGTTTGATTTAACATATTGAAAATATTCATTTGATTTCCTATATTTATTGTCAAAACGACAAAAAACAGATATTATAAGGAAATCGCGCAATGCTACGAGAACGAAATGAACAAGTAAACATTTTTGAGACCCTGTTGCCATTTAGTACAACAGAGCTTGATCCGGAATTACAAAAAATCAGTGATTTTCTCGATGCTAATCCAGAGATTTTGAACTGTTTCACTGAACAAGCCATAGGTCGTTCAGAGAACTCAAAAACACTTGGTCGACCTTCGGAATCCCTGGAATCCGTATTCCGAATGCTTATTTTGCGTCGTCGGCATTCTTTGGGTTTTCGAGAGACCACGAAAATTGTCAGCGATAGTTTTTCCTTGCGTCATTTTACTCGTATATATTATGAATCTGTTCCGACCTATTCGACCTTATGTCGTTACGATAATTTGCTTTCAGATGATGTACTGGAAAAAATCAACGAATATATTGTCCAGGGTGCCAAAGCCCTAAAAGTAACACGGGGCACAAAAATGCGAGTTGATAGTACCGCCGTAGAAGCAGATATTCATTATCCAACAGATAGCAGTCTTTTGAATGATTGTATCAAAGTTGTTTCCCGTTTTGGTAAACAATGTCGTAAACTCGGTTTTGCTGCAGGTGAAAAAACTCGCGATTTTACCCGCAGTGCCAAAAAACATGTATTGAATATCGTCAAGTATTCGCCCAAACGTTCCGAAGAAGGAAAACAAAAATTTACAGAAACTTATCGTAAATTGATTCAAATAGCCAAACGTACCAGATAAAATGCTGCAGCTTTGATTGAATCTATTACTGACCATTCAAATATTAAAGCAAAGCATATCAAAAAGCAATTGGAGCAAATCATTCCAATTACTGAACAAGTGATAAAGCAAACAGAGCGTCGGATTTTTCATGATGAAAAATTATCAAGTCATGAGAAAATATTGAGCATTCATCAACCCGACACTTATATCATTCGTAAAGGTAAACGGGGGAAACCAAATGAGTTTGGCAAGACATTGGAAATCCAGCAAAGTGATGGTAAAATCATAACCCATTGGACCATTCACGACTCAAATGTTTCTGATACTGAAAGGTTCATTCCGGCCATAAAAAAGCATATAAAGACTTTTGGTAAGCCTCCTAATTTGGGTTCGGGTGATCGCGGTTATTCATCAACAGACAATGAAAAGGATACACAAGAATTAGGTGTCAAACGGGTTAGTTTGCCCAAACGAGGTAAAAAGTCCAAAGAACGAGCAAAATACGAAAAACAACGCTGGTTTAAAGCCGGTCAGCGTTTCAGGGCCGGTATTGAAGGTACTATCAGCGTATTGAAAAGAAGACATGGATTAAGAAGATGCCTGAATCGCGGCAATAACGCCTTTGGAAGATGGTGTGGGCTTGCAATTATCACTTATAATCTGGTAACAATCGCAAAGAGTTGACAATTATCAAAGAACAATAAAACATATACGAAAAAATTGTAATACGAAAATTGTGTGTTTCTGAATTTGGCTTTTTTCAACGCAAACTAACTAATCTTCCTCTGCATATTTGGTTTGTTGCAAAAGCACAACAAGACTGATC
>CAZPFH010000147.1:0-1764 GCA_964585825.1 uncultured Candidatus Peribacteria bacterium | reverse complement strand
CTCAATCGGATCTTATTAACGAATCATATGTGACGATATATAATCAAAATCTCGCTTTGATTAAAGAGGGAAGAGAGCTTGATTTGGCTGAAGGGTACAATCAGGTGAAGTATCAAGATGTACCTTCTAAGATAAATGCTTCATCGGTTATTTTAACTGATACGAAACATGATGATACGGAAGTTCTTGAACAAACGTATGAATTCGATTTGGTTTCCCAAAAAAAGCTACTTGAAAAATATATTGATGAAGAAATTACCGTTTTCTCAGCTGTTGACAACGATATTAAGGAATATAAAGGAACGCTTTTAAGTTATTTGGATGGTGTTATGTTAAGCAGTGGAGGAAAGATTATTAGCGTGCAAGATATACAAAGTATTGAATTCCCAAGTTTACCCGATGAACTTATAACAAAACCCACTCTTGTATGGAGTATTTTTTCTTCACAGTCAGGTTTGCGAAATGTTTTGACTACATATTTGACCGGAGGTTTGACTTGGAAGGCCGATTATATTGCACAGGTTAACGCTGACGATAGCAGAGTCGATTTAAAAGGATGGACGACTATCAATAATATTTCCGGTGCGTCATACCCAAACGCAACGCTTAAATTGGTCGCGGGTGACGTTAATACGGTCCAGCAATCTCGTCAAAAAATTTATACTGATGAAGTTGCCGCACCCATGATGCTTGAAGAAGGTGGTGGCGGGGGTTTTGAAGAGGAGTCGTTTTTTGAATATCACCTTTATACGCTCGGACGCAAAACAAATTTGAAAGACAATCAGCAAAAACAATTATCGTTATTAAGCGCAAATGATGTGTCTGTAAAAAAAGAGTTTGTATATGATAGCAATAAATCATGGGATAAGGTCCGTGTTATGTTGTCGACTGAAAACAGTGAGGATAAAGGATTGGGCATGCCCTTGCCAAAAGGAGTTATACGAGTATACAAACAAGATTCACAAGGTCATTTGCAATTTATAGGTGAAGATCAAATAGATCACACGCCTAAAGATGAAGAAATTGAGATTTTCCTGGGTAACGCTTTTGATATTGTTGCTGAAAAAAAGACTACTGAATCAAGTCGTTCGGGCAACTTTTTGGATTTTGGGGGACGTTGCAATTATCAGGATGTTGAAATTGAATTGCGTAATCATAAAGAAGAAGACGTTACTGTAAAAGTTATCGAGCACTATTGGGGGCCTGTTGTGGAAGTTGATAATGCAAATTATGAAATCGAAAAAGAAGATGAATATACATACATCTTTAGGATACCTGTAAGTGCTGATGGAGAATCTACGTTGACTTATAAGGTTCAGCAGTGTTGGTAGAAGCATAAACACGCTTCTTTTGCGATACATCGTCTTTCTTCCCGATTAACGAGTAAAGAATCGGGTCAAGCAATAAGACGAGGAAGTATTGCGTTGTCAGTCCGAATATGAAGGCAAATCCCAGACTGCCCCATATCTCGTCCGTTAATGCTAAAGGCAAAATACCGAAAATCGAAGTTGCAGTTGTAAGGAAGACCGGCTGTAGACGTGAAGTTGCTCCTTCTATAATGGCGTCGTTTATTTTCATCCCACGCCGTCTGTTGTTATTCATTTGGTCTATTAGTACGATTGCATCATTTACAACAACGCCGGCAAGTCCGACAATACCTATAACAGATGGTATTGAAAGTGTAATATTGATTGCTGCAAGTCCGAAGAAAACTCCGGTTAAGGCAAACGGTAATGAGAGTAAAATAATAAAAGAAGATAACTG
>CAZPFH010000146.1:0-1791 GCA_964585825.1 uncultured Candidatus Peribacteria bacterium | reverse complement strand
GATGGTATTAATGAAAAAGGACTTGTCGGAAACGTTGTCAACGCAAAATGAAAATGTCACCCTTTAGCGCAAAATAGAAATGTCACCTTCGCTATCTTCTATGTACTTATTACCTTGGGAATAATTATTAAGTTATATTCCCCTCCCCCATGGGGGAGGAGTGTTAAGTTAAAAGTTTACTGACATCCCTTTCCTGCGCCTCTGAATAATCGATAAAGGTTCCTTTCTATCCAAAAACGCGTTCATTTGTTTTTTGTCCATCACACGGCTTTGTGCTGGAATTTCTTCGTATAACCTGTAATCACAAGCTACGCCATCATATTCAATCGTTACGCCTTCGCTGTCCTCTAAAACCTCAACTATCCGACCCGCTAGATGACGACCTCTTTTTCCTGTATCAAGCTGATAACAACGATTGTTATACTGAACTTCCATTGATCTAGACACTTTTCTAGTACCCAACCATGAAAGTTTTCATGGGTAAAGCCTCTTCATTTTCACGCGCGCATCCGGAGTGGTAAATCCCCATATTATCTTCGCTCTTCTTGAATTTCTATCCGATACATAAGCGGCGACCTCTTTCTCCAACATCTTCTTTGAACCAATTCGTCTTTTTAGGCATTGCCCCCCAAGAACAGAAATTTCGATTTCTGCCATGTTCAGCCAGCTCGCATGTTTAGGCGTATGATGTATCTCCAGCTTCTTAATGATTCTTCTCGCTTCTTCCGGCTCAAATCTTTCATAAAGATTAGCCAACCGATGGGTATTCAAGTTATCCATTACTACCCTGATTTTATCCGCACTAGGAAAATGCCTGTCCACCAAGTCTTTCATGCATTCAGCAAAATCCTTTTTGGTTCGTCGATCCGTAACTTTAACTTCACGCCAACCCCCAAGTGGTTGCACAAAAACGAACAGATTGCTCGTTCCATTTCTCTCATATTCATAATCCTGACGTTTGGCCCGTCCTGGAGCGGCGGTAATCGGCGTTAACACATCATCGATCAATTGGACCGGTGCTTCATCGAAACACACAACCGGGTTCTTTTCATCGAATGACTCTTCATATAAATCCAAAACATCTTCCATCCGATAAACGTATTCATGATCCACTTCAGGAATGCACCAGCTCTTAACCTGCCAGGGTTTTATTTCGTTTTTTTTAATGTTCTTCGAATCGTTTCGTCTGATATCGAGTCAATTAGCTCTAAGGTTATGCAGCGATCTGCCAACAACTGCATTGTCCAACACGAATACCCTTCAGGAGGCTCACTGCAAGCAAGAGCGATTAAGTGAGCCTTTGCCTTTCCCACTAATTTCTCTGGCCTCCCAGAACGAGCCTTTTCATTTAACGCCTTTTTTAACCCATTTTTGCAATAGGCTTTTCTCGTGTTGTAAACGGTTACATCACTACACCTAAGCAAAGAAGAGATTTCGTCATCCCTTTTTTCCTCATCTGCAAATAACAGTGTTTGTGCTCTTCTGATAACTCGTGCGGGCGATTTTCCTTTTTTAACGATCTTTTCAAGTTCGAATCGTTCCTCTTCTGAGAGATGAACGGACCATTTTTTATTCATAGCTGCCTCCATGTGAAAGTCAGGTATGAAACACTATTCAAACATTTTTTCAAAAACTTTTATGGCAGGGTACTAGTTCAGATCAAGCAAGTACACAGAATCTTAAAAATCACGCTGTAAGCTTCATTGACGATACTTGCGGGGTATTTGAACGATTTTCGGAACGAAACAAAAGTAGATCTAGAACTACGATCGAGAAGAACAATAAAGAGAT
>CAZPFH010000145.1:0-1846 GCA_964585825.1 uncultured Candidatus Peribacteria bacterium | reverse complement strand
TTAGCTTGTTGTGCCGGGTCAGCCCCTTCAATTGTTTTATTGAAGGTTTTAAGTCTTGCGTCAAATTGATTTTGCGCTTTGCCAAATAGACGTTTCGCTTCTTTATTAAGATTTTGTTTTTGTTGTGTGTCCAGCACATTATGAATTTGAAAATTATTTATACGTTTTGATGTTGATTCCGGATTGCGCGGATCAAGATCAAAGTGGCCTCGTCCGTTGATTTTTTTAAGATCTTCCATTGAAGCATCTGCGTACATTAGAGATTTCTTCATATTGCCTTTTTGTTTCCAATTCAAATGTTTTCCGTCTATTCCAATAACGGAACCCGAAATACCTCCAAGTTCTTTATACGCTTTGGCTATACCGTTTAAGTCATTGGCGTATTTTGTTGCAGCTATATGCTCTGCCATAGCGTGTTTTTCTTTAGCAGAAAGTGTTGAAAGTACTTCTTGTTTTGTTTTTGCCGACATGGAAGTCATTTCTTTGTATAGTACTTTTCGTGGAGCTGTTGTCATAAGGGTAAACTCTTCTCCACCCATGCGCACTCCATATGCTTTATGGCCGGCTTTGCGTAGATTATGAACTGCATTGTTTATATTTTTTGCAATAATTTTAATTTGCACATCACCATATTCCCGTCCTTTTAAATCGTTGCTTGCTCTAAAATGGTCAGCATCAAAATTTGCCACACTTAATTTATTACCATGCATAAGTATGTTTTCACCCAAAGCCAAACCGTTTCGATTTAACAACCCTGTTGCTTTATCAAAATACGTTTCGCGTACCAGTTCTCGGTTTTCTTTTACCTTGAGGTTGTCCAGCGTTGCTTCTCGCGTATTGGCATTCGTTTTATCTGCTTTATACAAAAGAGTGTTTAAGTTTTGTGTTGTCGGTGACAGTTTATTTTTTATTTCAGTAATCGAGCTTAATTTAAGAGCCAAGCCACCGGAAGTTAGTCTTAATACCGGCATAGGTATTAATTTGGAATTCGCTAAATCTGCAGGCAGTACTTTTGCCAATTTCGGATGTTTTTTTACAAACGATTTATAATTTCCGTTGAAAGTTGCAAGGGCTTGATATGCACGGGCTTTTATCGGTGTGTCTACCCATCGACTTATTTTTGCTTTTGTTGCAGTAATAACAGGAGTTGGGACTTTTAGAGTAAATGTTGTTTCTCCTTTTGTTACCCTGAAATTATTGCCTTGTTCTTTGACAATAGTGAATCCGCGTTTATATAGATCATTGAATGCGGAGAGTGACTGCTCCGAACTATCAACTGTGTAGGTATTTTTTTCCGCTTCTATTTTTTTTAATCCGGACACACGGTTTATTTCAACTTCCGATGAAAGATTTGTAGGATATTTAGCCGGGTGGATATCCATCGTACTTGTAACTCGTTCTGTTTTTTTGCCGGTTTTAAGGTCGATATCTTGCGTAATCAGAGTCATGGTAACCGAACCATTTTCATTAATAGTTGTTTCATATGTGCTTCCCGGCTTTGGTACAACTTCTTGCTTTAGGTTTGTAATGAATTCTTGAGGAGTGGCAGTTGTATAAACCATTTTTGATCCTTCGGTTGTGATACCCACGTCAGCTGCTTTTATTCCCTGCATACTTAAATTCATATTATATCCGTCTGAAGCGTTTGCAACAGAGACGATAAATTCAGCCATCGGGTGAATTTTTCCAGCAAGACTTTCAACTCCCTCTTCTGCCGATTCTTCTCCAACTTGGGCTCCGAAGTGACGTAAAAGTGTTCGTTTTTTAAGTGTACCGCTTGTTTGAAACCAACTACCCGGAGAGGCAATTTTTGAAACCACTTTAAGTTTGCTTAGGGCTGTTTTAG
>CAZPFH010000144.1:0-1858 GCA_964585825.1 uncultured Candidatus Peribacteria bacterium | reverse complement strand
AGCAATTAGTTGTAGTCAATAAAATGATTGATAATATTATAATTAGCTTGTTCATAGTTTTCTCCTGCATTTTAAAACAGTTTTTTTGAAGCGAGGGCGGGAATCGAACCCGCAGTCTCCGGCTTATGAGACCGGCGAAGTGCCGTTGTTCTACCTCGCTATTTATTACCATTATCCCTGATGTAATTCCATATCGTTTCTATCTTTTCATTCATTCCCATCATAGTTTCCTCTATCCGTCTGTACTTCTCCTCGATGTTATCTATCCTTAGGTTTATCGTGGCATGTTCGCCGTTGCTCGCCGCTTTGCCGATAAGACTTTTGTTGAACTCCCGCGTTATCATTTGCAGATTTTCATCTATCCTGTTAATCGCCGTCGTGTTGGTATGCTTCAAATCATTTATATCCTCTTTCAGACCTTCGTCTCTGTCTCTTAAGTTGCATATTTTCTGCTCTATTGTTTCCATTGAATCTGCAACCAATTTTTTAACAAAACCAAGCGATGCAAAAACAGCAGCTATTACGGATATAGTGAAGGTCAATATGCCTGCTACTACCTGCCATGTCTCCATCACGCCGCCCCCGGAAAGTTTAATGTCTTTAAGCGGTAACGCTGACCAAATACCACATAATCACTTTTTTGAAACAATGTTTCATCTGCCTCAAACTCTGCTGTTTGATAACCAAAAGGATAAGCCGTAATTGTCTCTATCAAATCATCTCTGGCATCATCCCGCTCATCTTGTGTCAATGTATCTCTCATAAAAATTGTTACTTCAATTGATATGTATAAATCCTGCTGTCCGGCAAGTTCTGAGTTACCGCCTCTTTTACTACCAATTCTTAGATAAACAGTCATTCGCGGGTGAGTGAAAGCAATTCGTCTAATATCCTGCGGATAATCTTCAACTGCCATCTGCCCGCTGTTGAATACATCTTGTAACCTTGTCTTTAAATTGTTCCTTATATCTTTTGTTCGTATCATGGCATTTTTGCTAAATAATCATCAGTATATTTTGCTGTTTTTTCTACATACTCAAAATGTCGTGGTTGTTTCTGAGAGCTCTCTCCGGTTCTATTTAACTTAACATCACCACGTTGTATTGATTTCAATAATGATGTCGCCTCATTTTTCAACCTGTGTATATTGTCGGATAATTCTGCTCTGCCACGTCTTGCATACATATCATATATTACAAGGTCAATGCAAATATCCTTTAATACACTCAGTGCATCTTCGTTAGTAATAGGTAAATCGTAGTGCTGTCCAATAAACCCGTTTATAAAGTCTGTTCGGATTTCAATTCTTTCATTAACAATATCAGTATTCACTTCTGTCAATGATTCGTCGGTTTGGTCATTTGATAATTGAATTAATTTCGCTTCCGAAACTGCCTCTTTTACATCGTTTATTTCGCAATATCCCATAATTAGATTTTCCAGACTGAAAAAACGTCATAAATCGATTTTAAAAGGATTTTTCTTCTAATACGACAAATAATACTTACAAGGGGGTAAAAATTGTTTCTCGCCAACGGAAAACGCAAAAATGAGTTTGCCGATTTTTATTTCAGTGCCGCTAAAGCGCAATTCTCATACTTGCAGGGTAGCTTAAAAATCCGTGTTATTATTTTTTCAAACAATAAATCTTCTTAATCAAAATTCCGATTTTTTTTTCTTGTTTTTTTAAAATTCTTTCTCTCTTTTTTTTTCTTTTTTATACGCATACCCCTCGCATACCCCTCGCATACCCCTCGCATACCCTTCGGTTTGCAAATATTATAATATCCTTCATCCCTTTAGCATATCGACTTATAGCATTTCAATGTACGTTGTATGAAATAAATTACCTTTTAAT
>CAZPFH010000143.1:0-1860 GCA_964585825.1 uncultured Candidatus Peribacteria bacterium | reverse complement strand
CTTTAGGAATATTTATTATTTCTATTCCATTTACCATTATATCGCAATTTTTTGAAATGCTGTTTATTGCTGTTAATTTGATACTGTCTCCTTGAAAATAAACAGGGTCCCATCCTTTAAGTAAAATCTCATTATCTGGAGTGGGATAAGTGCTGTCTGTGATTCCATATGCTCTTATTGCGAGTTCTGCTGTTGTTTCTCCCACACTCATATTTCCTGCTCGTAGGCGAACTCCTGAATGAGTATGTAGAGTATCCGGATCATTCATTTTTAGAACATATAATCTCCCATCTACACTTACTAATCCTTCTTCTGTAAGTTTACAACCATCAATAGCAATCATTTTTGATGTTTTTCCATTATTCTCATAAGTTGTTGTGTCGTATGAGCCTACATAAAAATCGTCAAAAGCGTCTGCCGTTTTAGCGGCACCTAAAGTAAGTCCAAGCGTAAGTAGTATGGTGTTTAGCGTTTTCATGCCTATAATATAGAGTTTGAAGTTTATAAACTTTTCGCCATTTACTACCTTCCAATTACAAACTCTTTATAAATACAGGTGCCATTTATAAAAGAAATCGAGTGTTGGCTCCGCAGAAGAGTTTTTTAGACTTCTGCCCATTTTGGCTGTAAATCCAAAATAGGATTTTGAAATTTATTCCCAAAATCCAAAAAATCAAGCAACAAATAAAAGAGCTTTACACATTTTAGAAGCATTCTTTCCAGATTTTTCATCTTTTGTCTTTTAGCAAATGTCTTTTTAGAATGTTTATCGCCGAATAAAGGCATTTGAACGAGTTCAAGTAATTGTTGTGCTAAATCCAAAATAGTTTTAAAATCAGAATGTTTTTTCATTTTTGTAAACCTCTTTTTTCTCGTAAATTAAAGAAAGTTTACATTGTTCTTAAGCCTTACGGCTTGAGAACTCTATATTTTGAACTTTTCTACAGAGCCCTGTTTTTCAATATACACTATGCGTCGCAAAAATGCAAGCAAAGAATAACGCTCCTGTGCGCGCCTCTAAAACATCAATATATGGTTATTGCATTTGCTGGCGATACAAGATGTGGTGTCTTGATAAGTTTTACAGCATCATGAAAACGCAATTCATTTCATCTAAAAAAACTCATCCTTTGTTTTTAACCGATTCTCGGCTCCAAAGAACAAGGTGACTTTCTATCGAAATTGAAGGGATCTGCCAGCGCTTATCTCGCCTTTTTGGAATCACGGGTACATGTCTATCTCTGATAGCACCCGCAGATTCAATACATACATGCCTGATGTAGTCGGCTCAATCGGATCACAAGTCGAGCAAAAACACCTGGCTTTAGATGAGTTGCTTTGGGATTTCTAGTACTTGAAGCGATTCTCATAATCTGAATGACACATCCACTCGAGAATAATCGAAACGATTTGAACTTCTCCATCAGCAACAGAATAAATAAGTCGCCATCCTTTGGGAAGATCGTATTTCCAAAGGTTATCGATAGAATATTTTTGTACATATTTTTTTGGAATTATTTTCTTTGGAACTTGTATTCCACAAAAACAATTCTGAGCCAAATCACCTATGGCACGAGAAATCCATTTATGCAGCATTTTGCTTTCGGTTTTAGAATTCAGTAATCTGTCAAATGCATCTTTTATTTTTTCATCCCCAAAATGTACTACTGATTTCATTTTGCCTCAAGCTCAGGTCTTGACAGGTACTTTTTAGCCAACCAAGGATTCCAAATCCATGCCACATGGCCTTCTTTGTCTTTCGCAATCTTTCTTGAGTATAGCAGATAGCTAAATATCACACAGAAAGTCTGGTACATCATTTTTTTAGGCAGGTTCTGCCATAAGCTCTTTTTCTTGTAT
>CAZPFH010000142.1:0-1882 GCA_964585825.1 uncultured Candidatus Peribacteria bacterium | reverse complement strand
AACGATAACCACTGTTTTTAATAGCGGGACGGATACGTTGTCTCGCTTCTTTAATAGACACATCTCCCAAACCGACGATTGTACAACACGGCAGACCTTGAGCCACATCAGCTTCGATATGGGCAAGCGTAAGATTAAAACCGTCAATTGCAGCACAAAAAAAACGCATAAAAATAATTAGACAAAAGTATTGTCACCCACCCGTATGAAAAAATTCTAAAGAATATCTAATTTATTCTTTCACCTTAATATCGTAATAATAATCATTAACCAAAAGCCGTACAATCGAACCCGGCTTATCAATTTCTATGCGTTTTACCAATCCATCAATACTTTCTGCAATATCGGTAACAAAATAGGTTTGCCTTTGCGGGAAAGAGAAAAAATGCAAACTGTATAAAGGCTCCCGGGTTAATTCATCCAATCGAAGTGCTTGCTTTGATTTATCAAAATGAGAAAAATACGGTCTGGATCGGCCGCTTAATGTATACTCATCCGATAAAACAATATATGCCTTCTCGTCAGGTGCAGCTGTCATCAAATCAAGCGGCGTATAAAAAGGCATTTCTTCCACTCTCCCCGTATGCGTATCATAAAGCCGTAAATGTTCAGCTTCGGTTTGCATGTTACGCGCTTCAAACACAAAATATCGTCCGTTTTGCGACCACATACCGATTTTCACGGCATGCCCTTCAAAAATATTTTTTCTTGTCATTTCCTCCCGATCAATAATATACAAAATATGAATTCGCGATGTCTTATCAGCAATCATGACATACCGTTCATTCGGTGAAATCGACAAATCATAGGCATCCATATCACGCAAAAAATAAACTTCTTTAGTAACCGCGGCATTGGGCATTGTAACGCGAACAAGCGCATCTTTTTTTGAAGCATCGTCAAAAATAATAGAGTATAGTGCGTCTTCTTCAGCATTCCACTCTACCGTATATGCATCGGTGAGCATGTCATATTCAGTTTGAATATAAGTCTGTATGTCGTAATGTAAGGCCGTATCGTCTTCCAATATAATCGCTTGCATGCCCGAAGGAGCAAAAACAATATCACGAATTTTTTTGGGTAATCGAAGCAACGGATATTCATCTTGAATCAAATGAAACAAAGAAAGATCATCTAAAGAATCTTTATGTTTTCCGTAACCGGCAGGGAACGAAGGAAGAGGATAATCTATGGCAAGCAATGTTTTTGTCTCAAAAGTGGCATCATATGAAAGAACCAAATGGTCTCCACGTACCACTTCTATAGTCCCTTCTTGATCGAAATAACCATCTTTGGAAATCACATATCGATATCGCCTTGCGGGCAAATCGTATACACATTGCTGTTCAAGACATCGTGCCGTCTTTTCTCCAAAGCGAACTGTGAACGGAGGAATCCCTTCCACAAGCACCTGTCCTTTGTTAAAAATCATCAACCAAAGTAAATATATAACGCTGATAACAGCCATCGCGCCAATAATAATAAGACCCCAGAATCGATTGTCATCCATTGATATACGCATGACCGTTAATTGTTTACAGTGCTACGACAATGCTACATTCTTATAATGCCTTATATCCCCAACTTCATCAAAGGAATTCATCAATAATGCAATCAGATCAATTCGCCATGGTCCCGTATATCCATGATTATGCACGTACCACCATGCGGATTTCATAAGCAAGCGATATTTTCGTGCAGTCAATGCTTCTTCGGGAAACCCGCAACTCAACGTCGTCCTTGTTTTTACTTCAATAAAACATAAAGTAGCATGCTTACGAGCGATAATATCAATTTCGCTCAAGGGGGTGTACAAGTTTCTTTGTATTACGCAATACCCTTTTTTTTGCAAAAACATAGTCGCATATGTTTCACCTTTATT
>CAZPFH010000141.1:0-1899 GCA_964585825.1 uncultured Candidatus Peribacteria bacterium | reverse complement strand
TTCTAACAGAAAGTGGCTATATTAGTATAGTAAAAGCCGAAGTGGCGGAATTGGTAGACGCGCGCGACTCAAAATCGCGTTCCATTTATGGAGTGAGGGTTCGATTCCCTCCTTCGGCACCATTGTTTATTTGATAAACATGGCTTTTGAACGAAGTTTTTTATTGTACTGTATAGCAAATCGGTGAGCTTCATCGCGTATTTGTTGCAGCAGATAAAGGCCTTCGGAGTTCTTTTTCATAATAATTGGTTTTTTGCTATCCGGAACAAAAAGGTGTTCGAATTTTTTAGCTATAGCAACAAGTGGTATATCAAGATTGTATTCTTTTAGTACAGAGATCCCTTGAGATAACTGTCCTTTGCCTCCGTCGATCATGACAAGATCCGGTTTAATTACAAAGCCCTTTTCCTTTTTATATGAAGCTTTATTGAGAAGAAAATATTTTCTCTTTTTTTCTGATGAAAGTTCATCGGGAATTTTTTTTATGTGACGAAATCCAACGGCTTTTACGATAGATTCTTGTGCAGGGCTGCATTGCACATAAACACGGTTTTTTTTCGCTTTATCGCTCAACGCACGTATGAAATCTTCTTTCAGATTCTGCTTTTTCGTTTTCGATTCTATTGAAGAAATAACCGAGAAAGAATCCATATTGTCAAGCTGAGCTGTTGCAATAATTTTTTCCTTATACTCACCCTTTGCTTTTCCTCTACGCATAGACACTTTTACATCACATTGGCCTTTTACCAAATAAGCACTGCGTCTTTTTATAACTTCCAACATTGCCGCAAAATCATCCGGTTTTCCTTCTTCAACAGTTTTAATCTTAAATCGTTTATAATGTTTTTTAAGTGGTAGACCATTTTCAAATACTACCATTGAGGCGACCTGATTTGTTCCTCCCAGGTGCGATATATCAAAACATTCTATGCGGCGCGGCTTATTTTTCAAATTAAGAGCTTTTTTTATATCTTGCAGTGCTTTCTTTCGTTTTGCTTCGTCGGATTGCCAACGCACTTGATTTTGTTTAACAAAATTCTTAACGTTACGTAACGTTAAATCAAGAATTTTCTTCTTCTCTCCTTTTTTTGGAGCAACAACAGTCACCTTTCGCTGTGCTTTCTCGGTTATCATATTTGTCAAAGAAGTATCGGAAATAGATACAGGGCTGAGTATTTGTTTTGGGAAATCAGTAGCTCGAGCATAATATTGTGCCAAAAACGAGGTAATAATCTCTTTTTTATCACTTCCTTTATCTTGGGCTTCAAATGCTTTTAAAATAAAGTTTTCCTGATTTATAAGTTTACCATCACGTATCATAAATAATGTAATAAATGCTTTCCCATGTTGGCTTATACATTGTATTGAGTCGATATCAATACGTTTTGGCGAACTTATAATTTGTTTTTCACTTATATCTTTGATTGCATACAGCTTATCTCTTATTTTTGCCGCTTTTTCGAATTGCTTGTTTTGAGCTGCTTGATTCATTCTTTTTGTAAGAGTTTCTATTATTTCTTCCGTATTTCCTTTTAAAAAACGAATAATTTGATCGATTATTTCATGATATTGCTCCTTGCTGCAGTTATTGATACACGGACCTATACATCGTTTTATATGATAATCGAGACACGGATATTTCATTGTTTTTTTACTTACAATAACTTTTCCGTTTTTCTGTTCAAGTCCCAAGTTGCAATGCCTATACGGGAATATTTTCTTCAGTACGTTTAACGTTTTTTTTACTTTGCTTGCTGCTGTTTTTGGACCAAAATATAAAGCACCGTCTTGTTCGACTTTACGAACAATGTTGATGCGAGGAAAATCTTCATTTTTTGTTATTTTTATATATACAAAATTTTTATCATCCTTCATTAGGATGTTGTATTTCGGTTTACT
>CAZPFH010000140.1:0-1922 GCA_964585825.1 uncultured Candidatus Peribacteria bacterium | reverse complement strand
AAGGAGTTCTTGAACCCTCTGGGATTGTCTCAATATCGTCTTGCTAAAGATATAAGTGTGCCGCCGATCAGAATTAGCCAAATTATTCATGGTAAAAGGGCGATTAGTGCGGATACTGCCTTGCGATTCGCTAAATATTTTGGAAATTCGGCTGAATTTTGGCTTAATCTCCAAAATCATTATGATTTAGAAATTGAAGCAGACAAGCTTAAGAGCCGTTTAACTGTGGAAGTTAAGGTATTATCGGTTGAAAAGCCGGTTCATGCCTAATAACTCTTTACTTCCTGTTGAATGTTTGAGTAAACGGTTGTTTGTAAGGTTTTTCGTGGAATTTTGCCCAAATAATCCTGCATTTCCACCGCTGAAGGTTCCATGGTTAGAATCACAGTCACATGTGGCTGCACCAGAGTGCCCGTTGTCGGATCGGTTTCGGCAAAAGCACGATAGGGATCTTCCAACGGCGAAATATAAAATGTCATATCCACAATATTGGATCGAAGCGGACTGATAGGAATAAACTCATCATACATGTCTTGTTCGCTTTTGGCGGCCGCAAGGTCATTAACCAATGATTCGGGTGGCATGTCCGTATTAAACTCTATGCCGCTTGTCCACGTATCACTGATATCGTCACCGTCCGTGTCTTTACCGTTCATCCAAAAGATAGAAAGTGCGTTTTCTTCCACGGTGGATCCGTCAATCTCACGTTCTACAGGCTCTGTTGCTAGAAATGTCTTACGGGTGCCGCGCCCATTAATCAGGTATAGGTGATTTTGCTCATGGAACTCGGTTAAATCCGCCGGACAGGCAAGTGGTGTTCCATCGCCGCAAAAAACGTTTCCTTCTTTTTTTCCTATATTTTTGTCGAGTGTTGTTTTGTCGATAATGCATCCTGCATGAGCTTCCGTTATCTGATCGTTACACAACGCTCCCGGACCGTCCCAGCCAAAATCATAAAACTGCTTTGCGTAATCGCCATAGCTGTAAGCGGCTCCGTCTCCGTTACCAAACCAGAGAGTGCCCTGCGTTGCTCTGAAATATTCTTCATAATCGATAGCATTTGTCTCAACCATAACCGTGATTTGTCGCATTAACGCCCGCATATCTTGGTACAATTGCTCTTCAAGCTCAATTCGTCTGGAGTTGCGATATAAATCAACCATAAATGTCACGACTGATGTTAAAAAGATAGCAACAATCGTTACCGAGACCAGTAACTCCACAATGGTAAATCCTTTTTTGTGTCTTAGATGAGCTATCATTCTTTTGTTAGGATAATAAATTGTTCGTATGTTTGTTCATCGCTATTTCGTGTTTCAACCGTTACATGCATCGTATCCGGATTATCGGGATACGTTATGAGAATGTTTTGCGTGTAGTTTTGATTTTCTACCACAAAACCGTTAAGCACGGATTTTACATATGATGGCGATAACAAAAACAGATTATCGTTAAGCAGATCGGTATGCGGTCCTTCCAGCCAGTGTGTGTTGTCGTTTCCGTGCAGGGTATAAAGCCCTATTTCCAATGTATTGTTTTCACTGCACGGCATGAGTGGATTTTTTTGATTCCAGCACTTATCCGTATCCTCATATTTATTTTTATTGGTATTGATGATTTGGACAATCTTAAATGTTGTGTCTTGCGTGAGCGTTGCCAGTGTCGGGTCCTGATGAATATTGTTAATCGTGCTGCGCAGAAGAACAAAAAGCGCACCAAACGCTATAACAGCAACTCCAATGGTTATCCACAGGGTTATTTTTAGTGCGTGATATCGTTTTATATGTTTTTTATTCTTCACTTTGATAGTTGGTTAGTGTCACGGGAAGGTTTATTGTGTACGGTTTGCTGCCTTCGTACCAGGAAACTGTAACCATGCCTTCAATATGGCCTTCTTCAACTTCGTATGTTTGTATTTGTCG
>CAZPFH010000139.1:1267-1943 GCA_964585825.1 uncultured Candidatus Peribacteria bacterium | reverse complement strand
AAACGGTCTTAACAATTTTGAGTTTTTCAACATCAAAAAGACCTTGATCACATATTTTGAGTTTACCAATTTCACCACAAACGCAACTGAAAGCGAGAGTATAAAAGGGCTCACTTAAAATGCATCCCATATCCTTAATTGTTCCATGAAGCGACTTTAATATGCTTACTGCCTCTTCATATGATATATCTGCCAATAATCCGAAAAGAGGTAGCTCCAGAATACCTGCATTTTTGCCATTTCTTACAGCAATAAAACCGCCTCCTGCCTTTGCAATTTCCTTTGCAGCGACAAAAATATCTTCATCGTTTGTTCCGACAATTACAATATTTTGGGCCATAGGATTATAAGTGCTGCCAATTGCACCATCTTTCAATTTAAAGCCTTTTACAAATGATTTACCAATCTTTTTGTTTCCAGTATATCTATCAATTATTACAATTTTTAAAATGTCCTGATCAATGTCGCATTGTACTTCGCCATTTATTACTTGTAGATTAGCTATTTTTTCTTCTGACAAAAGACTTCCATCATTCATTTGAAAAATTTTACAGTCCGTATTAGATTTATTTGAATCTGTTCTAATTGCTAAATCACTTATACTGAAATCCGATGGCAGTTGAACAGTATCGTATATTGATGGCGGATACTCATAATGTTCAGTTTCATATGTTAT
>CAZPFH010000139.1:0-1257 GCA_964585825.1 uncultured Candidatus Peribacteria bacterium | reverse complement strand
GCCTTTATCGACTACAATATTGCCATTTACAAAAACTGTTGATATTTCAAAAGACTGTAGATCGTCGACAACCAATATATCAGCGCATTTTCCAGGCTGTAAACTGCCTATGGTATTATCCACTTTAAAAAATTCTGCAGCATTAATTGTTGCAATTTGGATGGCATCAAGAGGATGAACTCCTGCGCTTACTGCAAGCCGAATGTTATTGTTAAGATGCCCCTCTTCATATAATTTGAGAGGAGAAATAATATCTGCACAGAACAAAAAACGTCTTGAATCCACATTTTTTTCAGTAATTGCCTTAGATAATGCGTAAACATCATTACAACCAGACCCTTCCCGCATTGAAATTCTTAAACCCAAACGCGCTTCTTCAATCGCTTCATCCATAGAAGTTGCCTCATGATCGCTTCCTGCCCCCATTAAAGCATAAGCAGCTATGGCATTATCGCTAAAACCACAGGCGTGACCGGCGATAACCTTCCCTTTTGATATTGTTTCTTCGAATAATTTTATCATCACGGAGTCTTTTTCCAGTATAGGCAGGGGAGGCGGTTCTTCTAAACCATAGCAATTGGGCCAATCAAGCATTTCAAACAGATCTTCAGAGCAGATACTCTTAGGTTGAGGTGGAAGTCCTAGCTCTTGATTTTGCAAATAGCCTAATACAGGAACTAAAAATAGATGCCGGATGGGAGATCGACTCAGTTCCTCCATGCAGTATTCAATCCCTTTCATCCCAGAAACAACACCCATACCGTAAAAAGCCTCAGGAGTTGTCGTTGTTCCATTTAACAACAACGCCTTAGAGAATTCTGACATTTTTAAATGACTTTCATAGCTATGCAAATGCGTTTCAATGAGCCCAGGAGTTAAGTATTTATCTTTAACATCTATAATGTTACAGTGATATTTATTATATATTTTACAATTTCCGACATAAACTATTATTCCTTTACTAATAGCAATATCAGCTTTGTATATTTCCTTGGTCAATACGTCAACAACATTACCATTTTTGATAATTGTATCAGGGGCTTTATGTCCAAGGGCAACATCTATTAGATCACTTTTAAGCATATCTTTCTCCCGTATTATATTATTAACTGAATTTGTGAACAAGTTGGCGTTAATTTGCTGTCAACATGCAACTTGACTGTTGACTATTCTTCGTGATTCCAGTATATTATCTCGCCAATGCAATTCCCGCTTTTGCTCACCCAGCAGGTGAAAGGAGATTGGCGAGTGAAAATC
>CAZPFH010000138.1:0-1944 GCA_964585825.1 uncultured Candidatus Peribacteria bacterium | reverse complement strand
CCAAACCACCGTCATCATCATCCATTAAGTCATCAATTGGATCCTCATCTATCGGATCTTCCGTTTCGTCACCTGAGTTAATATTTCCAATAAACGTAGCGGTGTTTGCAAGATCGTCGATTTCGTTACCAGCTTCATCAAGTACGCCTGTAACAATAACCGAATATTCAACATCTTCTTGATCTGATGTTTCAATTGTAATTACTGATCCTGTATCGTCGCGTTCCACACTCATAATTGAAAGTTCATTGGTTGCGTCATCAGCTTCTGAAATGAAGAAGTTAAGTTCCGGATCGCTATCTAAAATCACAGGCTCGGAAAACACCAATTGAATGCTATTCATATCAATAGCTTCAGCCGAAACAACGGTCGGTGCTTCAAAATCTTCTTCCGGTAAATCTCCGGTAAGATCAGATCCCGGTTCAACAGTACTTCCTATAAATGCTGCAGTATCAGAAGTTCCGCTTACAATCGGGTTTCCTACAGTATCCTCTATTTGAATACCTGCTGTAAGAATATATTCCGCTCCGCCTTCCTGCGGATCTGTTGTTAAGAGAACGGTTTGCCCAAGTACGTCATCCGGATCCATTTCAACGGCATTGACCGCCAAAGTTTCCGAAGTAGCGTTATTTATAATACTGAATGCCGTTTCCGGAGAATCTGCCGGTAATACGACAGCTTCTGAAAATTCAACCGAAACAGTTTCGTTATCGAGTGCTTGTGTGTCACTTACTGTTGGAGGTTCTTCGTCGGCAGCACCATGTTCTGATTCAGGAGCTTCGCCATATGCCGGGTCGGGTGTGCCATATACCTCGTTACTGTAATTTTCACTTTCATTGCCGGCCGCATCGTAAGCTGTAACGGCAAAATAAATTTCTTCTCCGTTTTCAAGATCTTCAACGAGATATTCTATAACGTCTCCCGCATCGATTACTTCATTTGAATATTCTCCTTCTTCCGTTGTTACAGGGTCCGAACCGGAATAAATGTTGTAACCGACCACTTCCGTGTCATCGGTCGCAACATCCCAACTGAGAAGAGCCGACCCGTCGTATACTTCGATCTGAAGATTTTCAACGTCATCGGGTGGCATAATGTCTTCGTCGAGACCTTGCGCGTTTACTTGAGGGACAACGGTAAGCGCTAAAAATAAGGCAGCTACCAGGGTTGCCAAGTAAAAAAGCGGTTTTTTGCGTGCGACACTTTTTTGCATGTGTTTTTGTGTTAGTTTTATAAATCTCTAAATTATAACAAAAATAGCTGCTTAATTCAAACAAAAAGCATACAAAAGTGTGTCCGTATACTGGCGTTACTTTTTCTTTTTTTTCTTTTCGATGCGCACACGAACGATTTTATTCTCGTGCATTTTAAGAATTTCAACCGTGGCATGCGGTAATTTGATTTTTTCACCCTCTTTTGGGAAACGATGCAGTTTATCCAGGATATACCCGCTTATAGGATCTTTTTCGTTGCCGTGAATTTTAATATTCATGTAATCGTTAATATCCTCAATTTTGGTAACGCCGTGAGCAATAATTTCATAATCGCTTACTTTTTTAATCGGCATTTCTTCAATATCAGATTCGTCAATAATTTCTCCGACGATTTCTTCAAGCAGATCTTCCAGTGTTACAATTCCGGCTGTTCCTCCATATTCATCAATAACAATCGCCAGATGTGTTCGTGCATGCTGGAATTCTTTAAAAAGAACGTCGATTTTTTTGGAACGCGGGACAACAATGGGCTTTTTGAGCTCAACATTCTCCAGTTTTTTATTCGCATGATGTTTTTCGGAAAATATAAGCACATCTTTAAGTGTAATAATACCAACAATATGATCGATTGTTTCTTTATATACCGGTATTCGGCTGTGTGATTTGCGAATAACAAAGTCAATGGTTTCCTGCAGAGTTGCCTCGATAGGAAGCGCATCGATTGAAACGC
>CAZPFH010000137.1:0-1954 GCA_964585825.1 uncultured Candidatus Peribacteria bacterium | reverse complement strand
TCTTTAAGCTGTGACATTGCGCTATTATATCCTTTTTGCATCTCTTGCGCACGGCTGCTAAACGCCTTTTGTCCGGTTAAAACCGACATATAAAAATATCTAACTTTTTTAAAATCAAGCTTTCCTTCTTTAATATCAAATGGGCATGCAATATTATTTTCCACATCAAAAAGTTCTTCTTTGGAAAAGGCTTTTTTCTTAAGCAGATTCTCTACGCGAGCCATTTCTTGATCTTTCTCTTTTTCTTCAGCTTTTTGTGTTTCAGTAATTTCTTTTTGTGCCGAAGCGCGTTCTTTTTTTGCTTTATAAATAATTTTACGAATACCTTCAAGCAATTGTTCGCGCTGCGATTGCGTTTTTTCCTGAGCTTGTTTAATGAATTCATTCATTTGCTCATTCCGATATGAATCGAAAAACCGTTGTAAAAGCGGCCTATTAGCATATTCGGGATGTTTTTTGACAAATGCACCAACCAGCTCCGGATCCTTAACTTTTAATACGTTTTCAATACGATACGCTTGGTATTGCAATTCTTTGGCAAACAGCTTGCGAGGAGCAACCTGAGGGGCTTGTTGTGGTCTTTGTTGTGGCGCGCTCGATATGTTCATAATATTTAATTTATTAGTTTTGTTTTCATCAAATTGCGTTCAAACGAAAAAATTTCTTTAAGAGCGTTTTTTTGATAATCGGATAATTGCTTAACAACATCCGGATATTTTTCAACAAGTTCCGTTAAAATATCGTGTGTGTTTTCTTTTGCATTAACTAAAAGGCCGAACAATTCCAGCAACTCTTTCTTGTTAAGCATAGGAAGTAATTGAATAAAATCTTTCTTTTCTTTGTGTGAAAGAAGCAATGAATTATTTATCAACATTTCAACAACCTCCCTAAAATGTCCGAGATTATTATCTGTTTTTGTGTTTTTATTTTTCATTATTGATGCATGCTCAAAAACATATCATATAATTATACCGCAAAAAGCCCTTTTCTTCAAGGTCTGAGTTTGTACCGGGTGCAAGAATTCGAGAACAGCAGAATTTACTCTACATGCTCAATAACAGTAGTGATCAAGTAGGCAGCTTCGGCACGAGATAACTCCTCTTCCGGCTTAAACGTAGCCGGATCAAACACGTTGTTATCAAACGCCCACCACATATATGGCTCATACCACCGCTCACCAATTCCCGTCTCTCTCACGTGAATACCGGCACTTTCTAAAACAATTTTCAGGGCCTCAGCCCTGTTAACCACCTGCGCGGGTTTAAAAGTCCCATCCGGATACCCTTTAATCATGGCCAAATCAACAGCCGTCTGAATATAAGGGAAATACCAGGCGTCATCAATAATATCAACAAACGGATTTGTATATTCTTCGGCGCGTGTTTCTTTAAACGCATACAGCGAAATATCATGTGCAAAACTGTTAAGCGACATTTTTAAAAGCTCGGCCCGATTAATTGTTTCAGTGGGCTTAAACAAAAAACTATCTCCATGCCCCGTTACAATGCCCAAATGGGCCAATCGTGTAATTTCTTTTGAATATAGCGTTGAATGATTCACATCTTTAAAATAGAGCGGATCACCAATGGGCTCATCAAGCAGAACCGTACGAATTGATCGCCAATTGGAAGCATCTTCCTTCCCAAGACGCCATATTGCAATACCGCCAAGATCGTACTTTTTAACAAGCTCCAGTTTAGCCTCCAAACTGACATGATTTTCAAACCACACTTCGTGCGGCAGTTTCGGGTCACGCGCATCAAATTCACTTACATAGTAAAGACGGTTGGTTTTTTGCTTCGGATCATACTGAAAATCCACACCGTATTTCTCTAAAATAAGCTCGATGGTCGCGTACGTGTAACTCGAGAAAAAATCGTCAGACCAGCCATAACCGTAAAAAGGCACCCCCACATAAATTTTTTCTTTCGGCACTTTGGAGATAGCGTATTCA
>CAZPFH010000136.1:0-1956 GCA_964585825.1 uncultured Candidatus Peribacteria bacterium | reverse complement strand
TGCTTGTTGAGGGGTTTTTACGAATCCAGCAATTATTGGCTATGCCTATCAGAATATGGAGAAACGATGAATTTGAAAAATATTCGAAGTGTGGCCGTAATAGGTGCGGGCACGATGGGTCACGGAATCGCGGAAGCGACCCTAATAGCTGGATATCCTGTCTTTCTTTATGATATTAGCAAAGAATGCTTATCAAATGGAATAACTTATATTAATGAAAGTCTAACCAAGTTCGTATCGAAAGGGAAGCTCCGGGCTGAGAAGCAAGAAGTAATCATGAATGAGCTTCTTCATCCTTGCTTGGAACTTGATCAAGCGGTTTGCAACGTAGATCTAGTCATCGAAGCAATTCCTGAAATCATGGCCTTAAAGAAAAGTCTTTTTCAAAAAATTGATAAATTTGTGCCATCCCATACCCTAATGGCTTCTAGTACTTCATCTCTTTTAATTACTCAGATTGCATCTGCCACGAAAACGCCAGAGAATTTGTTGGGATTACATTACTTCAGTCCTGTAGTAATAAATAAGCTTGTTGAAGTAATTCGGGGAGAGCATACATCTGATGAAACTATTCAATTAGCTGAATCGTTTTGTAAGAAAACTGATAGAATTATTCTAAGAGTAGAAAAGGATACTCCTGGATTTATTGTCAATCGTGTTCTGCAATTTCCAACCAGTGTATTGTTGGGCTCCATCCTGGATGAAGGTTTTTTTGAACCAGAAGAAATCGATGCTATGATGATAAGGCATGGATCTTCCTGGGGTCCTTATGAATCGATGGATTGGGCAGGTATTGATATACACTACTTGGCCCTGAGTTATTTTGCTGAAGAGCTTCACCCTGACTACGCTCCCGCGCAGTCCATTGCCGAAAAATTCAAATCAGGGAATATAGGGAGAAGATCGGGGAGAGGATTCTATGATTGGTCTAAAGGCAGACCAAAAATTGATTTATCAAAAGCCACGGATAAATTTAAACCTCTTGATTTTCTTGCGGTCAAACTGAATGAAGCCACCAAACTTATAGAATCCGGTGTTTGCACTGCAGAAGATATAGATAGAGGGACTATATACGGCATGGCTTATACCGTTGGGCTCATGACTATGGCAAAAGAAATAGATCCGTTAGAACTTGCTCAATGTTTGGAGAAAATGGCTAATCGCTTTAATAAAGAAATATTCCAGCCCACAAATATGATTCTTGGCGATAAATATCGATAACAAATACAGGAAATTGAAATAGGCTGTTATTGATAATATAGAATTTAATGAATATTTAAATATAGCCATTAAGTTAGTTAAATGATGTACTAATGCTGCTATGAAAACATAATTAATAATATTAACTTGAAAATAATAACACAATTGTTATTGTTAATAGCATAATGAAAGGGGAAAAAATGCATACAAGTCATCAGTTAAAAGATAAAGTAATTTTAGTTGTAGATGATGAACCTGATATATTGGTTACTATTGAAGAAATGTTGGAAGGTTGCATAATACATAAGGCCGAAGATTACAAAACAGCTTCACAATATCTTATGTCATATACTTATGATATAGTTATTCTGGACATTATGGGCGTAAATGGATTTGAACTGCTTAAAAACGCGGTAGATCGGGGATTCCCATCAGTAATGATCACCGCCAAAGTACTTACTCCGCAGGCATTGAAAAAAGCCATTCGGTTAGGGGCGGTTTCTTTTTTGCCTAAAGACAAGTTGTCAGAGCTTCCATTCTTTCTTGAAGAGGTTGTGCTAGGAGGAGGAAAAGCAGCTTGGCGGAAACTTTTTGATCGATTCGGGCACCTTTTTGATCGGCATTTTGGCCCAGATTGGCAAGAAAGAGAACAAATTTTTAAGGAATTTGAAACAGAAGTGGAAAAATAAATTATAAAATAGGGTTCATCCGAGTAAAGCGTACTTGGCCTGATGGACGGCCATGATTTTGAGTTTG
>CAZPFH010000135.1:0-1972 GCA_964585825.1 uncultured Candidatus Peribacteria bacterium | reverse complement strand
CTCAACTGCCCGCCTTGCAACCCAAAGCAATTCGCCCTTGCGCAACGGCTTGGAAAGATAATCGAAGGCATCCAACCTGACCGCGGCCGCCGCAGTATCAACGGATGGCATTCCGGTTATCATAACAATCGGTGTGCCGGGCTCTTGTTGTTTGATTTGCCCAAGAGCTATTAAACCGTTTTCTCCAGGCATTATGATGTCTACGAAAATGGCGTCGTAACAATTTTTTTCGATGAGCCGATAAGCTGTCTCGGCGTCTGCGGCAAGATTTACCGTAAACCCCTCAGATTCTAAATTTTTTTGTATAATCTGGCATACAAGTTGGTCATCGTCAACGACCAGAATCTTACCGTCTTCTCTTTCTCTTACGTTTTTGATCATCTTTAAAGAGCGTTTGCTTTTTATCGTTTATTTTCTGACATTTAGTCTCTATGATGAGCAAACAGTGGCTCGACGAGACAAGTATCAGTTCCAGATAAAAATGAAGACTCAAACAAACAACGAAACCCACCCGGAAAAAGGCAACGAGTGTTCTCGAGTTACGGCGTCAGGAGTTGTGCGACAAGGGCGTTTATCGAGCATACTTTTTCTCCTCTCAAGCGCCCAAAACTCAACAAAGAGGGCAATAGAAAAAAACCTTCGATAACTCGATAACAGACGGTTATGACGAACTGTCACGGACAGTTTACGGAAAAAAGAGGATAAATACAAGCGCACATATTATCATTTTATACGTACATAATACGTATACAGAAATACGTACTTTTAGAAATGTACCAAGTTAGAGCGTGGAAAGGTATGTTCTTAAATTTATGCGTGAATTTACGATACCCAGTTTGACACGAATGTTTTCTCGGTGCGTTGTAATCGTTCGTAATGACGCATTCACTGCTGTGGCAATTTCCTTACTGGTCATCCCTTCTTTGACCATTGTAGCGATTCGATTTTCTTGAGGGGTAAGGTCCTTGGAAACCGATAACGACGAACAGACAGGTGAAAAAATAGTTTTTAGATTATGCTCAAGAGCTTTGATCATAAGATCATGCTCATTAATGTTTTTGCTTGATTTGAGTCGTTTCAGGAGAGGCAGTATTTCTTTACTGTAAGAACGATACAATGAGGCTTCCGATTTGTTAATATTTTCCTGTTGTTTCCGTAACAAAACTGATAGCGCAGTATTCATATCTTGAATTTCTTGTGTTCTTTGGTACACTTCTTGCTCAAGACGATATTCTACATGTTTGTGCTTTGTTATATCTCTCATTATACAAATATACACATATATCGTATTAGTTTCATCACACAAACTGAGCACATCGCACTCTGTTGAAGCCAATGAATTATCTTTCTTTTTAATTAACGCTTCTGTTGAATATATGTGTTTTTCACCCTCGCAACCTAAGGAGAGAGACTTAATTGACTTAATGGATAATTCATTATCGTGGAAAAATGTATTAAATTTTTTCCCGACACATTCTTCATATTCGCGTCCTAAATACTCATAACAAAAATGGTTGCAATCGATAATTTCTTCGGTATGGGGATCAATGATAAATATTGCTTCATTGATGTTTGCGAAAATCTCTTCTCTCAACTGATTACTTCTAAAGAGCCTTGACTCAGTATTTAATTTTTCAGTTACATCATGTACCATTGAATACAGAAGTTTTTTTCCTGCCATAATGATCGGTCCAGAGTAAACCTCAACATCCCTCACTGAACCATTCGCTAGCTGATGTTTGAATCGGAAACTATTTATTTTCCCTTGGACAGCTAACCTCATTTTTTTAATTAGTTCTTGCTCTGAAAGAGTATTAATATCTGATATTTTTTTGTTTCTAATTTCTGATATAGTATACCCATAATAGGATAATGCCGCTTCGTTGGCATCAACAATTATGGCATCATTTGGATCAATAATTAATATTTTCAAATAATTGAGATAATTAGACTTAACACAACAAAAGAGAGG
>CAZPFH010000134.1:0-1975 GCA_964585825.1 uncultured Candidatus Peribacteria bacterium | reverse complement strand
TTAACATTCAAATAATAAAAACCAGTAAAAATGTAACATCTCAAAAAATATGTGGTAGTATGAAAATAAATCTAGACTTCTATCTTTACTAGTGTTATAGCCCTAATATGAACATTTCAGGGCTCACAAAAAGAATGTCAGATGATGATAAATCTCCACTTGTAACCGAATTATTGCAAATAATTCAGCAGCAATCTGAGGAGATACAACTATTAAAAGATGAAATAGCCAGATTGAAAGGCCAAAAACCGAAACCGAAAATAAAGCCTTCAAATTTAGATAAAGAGACAAGCACAGGCAAAAGCGATAACAAAAAGAAAAAGCGTCGCAAGAAAAGATCGAAAACGAAAAATATGACAATACATGAAGATATGCGCCTGCATCCTGAAAACATACCCCCTGGAAGTACGTTCATTGATTACCAGGATTATGTTGTTCAAGATATAATTTTATCTAACAAGAATATTCGATATCGGAGAGGCCGTTGGCAGACGCCAACCGGTGAATTTGTAACTGGAAAACTTCCTAAAGATGTGAACGGGCATTTTGGTTCCGGCTTAGTTTCGTTTATATTATACCAAAGTTATGGTTGCCACGTCACTCAACCATTAATACTTGAACAACTCTATGAGTTGGGGATAGATATCTCATCAGGCCAACTCAACAATATCTTAATAAAGAATAAGGATGTCTTTCATCAGGAAAAAGATGGTTTATTGTCAACCGGTCTTAAAATATCAGGTCATATTAATGTTGATGATACCGGTGCCCGGCATAACGGAAATAATGGATATTGCACTCATATCGGCAATGAGTATTTTGCGTGGTTTAAAAGCACCCAAAGTAAAAGCCGTGTAAATTTTCTTAAACTTTTGAGAGCAGAACAAAAGGACATCGTTATCAATTCAGATGCTTTAGAGTACATGGCTGTTAATGGACTTCCCAAGTATCAGTTAGAAAAATTGGTTTCAAACAAAAACAAAATATTCAACGATGAAAACCAATGGTCAGAATTTTTAAAAGCTCTTGGCATAACCACTAAAAATCATATTCGCATTGCTATGGAAGGAGGACTCGTTGGAAGCATAATTCATCATGGTTTCAATAGAGGTCTTGCCATTATCAGTGATGATGCAGGTCAGTTTAATGTGTTTCTTCATGGGTTGTGTTGGGTTCATGCTGAACGGTCGATCCATAAATTAGTTGGATACACCGAAAATCACAGATTAATTCTTGAAAGAGTCCGTAATGAAATTTGGGAATTATATCGGATTCTGAAATTTTATCAGAACAAACCGAATGAGACCCAGAAAGAAAAATTGGAAAAAGAATTTGATCGTTTGTTTACCCAAAAAACAGGATTTGCGACACTGGATCTGGCATTAAAAAGAATTTATAACAATAAAAGTGAACTCCTTCTGGTATTAGAAAGGCCTGATATACCTTTGCATAACAATTTGAGCGAAAGTGATATACGAGAGTATGTCAAAAGACGAAAAATAAGTGGTTCGACAAGAAGTGATACCGGAAAAAATTGTCGTGACACCTTCATTAGTTTAAAAAAAACTTGCCGAAAATTAGGTGTACCTTTTTGGGAATTCATTAATGATAGGATAACCAAAAATAATAATATTCCTCCTTTATCAGATCTGATGGAACTTAAGGCTGGTATTGCCTTGGCATAGTTGCGCCTTTTCTACCACATACTTTTTGAGATGTTACGTAAAAATATCCATTGTTTTCACTTTGTCGTTTATTCCTCCCTACACGTTTTAATCTTAAAAATTAAAGTTTTCTTTCCCCCTGAGGCATGCCTTGCGAAATGGCGAACGCCTTTCTTTCAAGAAGTGGTTTTAAAGCCTGAATACACCGCCATCTTCTTTTAAACCCTTCTGTTCAAGGGCCTCATTAAGAGATTTGAAATTGTAGAATTATGCAACTACCATGCCTGTTTCGGTGCAATTGGTAAAAAAAC
>CAZPFH010000133.1:0-1975 GCA_964585825.1 uncultured Candidatus Peribacteria bacterium | reverse complement strand
ATGATTAATAAAAAAGTTCCATGGAGATTTTTTTATTTCCTGTATTTCTTTATCTGTATAACACGTCATGTGCTTTAGCCATTAATAAGTAATAGAATCTCCTTCGCTGATAATTTTCGCTCCTGTTGTTACAATAATGTCATCTTCTTTTAGCCCTTCAACTACTTCAACGCTGCCTCCGGTTATATCTCCAAGTTTAACTGCTGTTTGTACCGCTTTGTTTTCTTTTACTAAAAATACATATGGATCGCTTTCTTCAAAAATAACACTTTTGAATGGTATTGAAATGCTTTGCATACTCGTTTTGGCCTCATTGAAATGTACATCTACAAACATGCCGGACATTAGTTTTTTATCTTCATTTGGAATAACTATTTTTACTGTTACTTTTTTGCTGATCGGATCAATATTTGGAATAACTTTGGTAACGCTTCCCGCTTTTTCAATATTACCCGGAGCTGTAACTGTTACTTTTTGCCCAAGTTTGATGAATGATAATTCTTCAGTGGTAACGCTAACGGTAATATATACTTTATTAATATCCGCAATGGTGGCGATTTTTTGTGCAGGGTTCACGTAATTCCCTTCATCCATAAATGTTTCAAGAACGGTTCCTCCAAACGGTGCTGTTAAAACTGTGCCATCCACGTTTGCCTTTGCTATATCAACTTGGCTTTCCAATGATGTTACCTGACTTTCTGCGCCTAATTTTTGCAGTCGTCCTTTTGCTTTAGTACTTTCATATTGTTTTTGCGCAGATTCAATTTGTTTTTCAGCCAAAGAAATAGCATGGCGAGCGTTATCAAGCTGTGCATTTCGCGTTTCTTCCAATTGTTTTAATTGCTGTAGTGCAGCGGCAACTTGCTGTTGTGCCATTTCAATCTGAGTAAAACTTCCTTCAGGTTGCAGTTGACTGTTGATAAACATTGTTTCCAATGTTTGACTATTCATAATTAGCCCGTTTTTACTCTGATCGATTGAAGCGAGCAGAGTATTATATGATGTGTCGAGCGTTTGGATACTTTGGTTATCTGTTGCGTCATCAATTATATCTTTTGCGTCGTATATCATTTCTTGCGTTTCTTCCAGTAAGGCGAGAGTGTCATCGAGTATATCGTTTGTTTGATTGATTTCCGGATAGTTAATGTCGTAATAATCGTCTCGGATATCATAATATGAGTTGCTTATGTCCTCTACGGTGTCATATAAATCTTCAATATCATTTTTATCAACGTCTTCTCCAGGCATTGTTTGCATGCCAAGAAGTGAATTAATACCGCTAACACCGCTATCGATGAGCGATAAGGACGCATTTATACTTGTAAGTGCTTGCTGAGCCGTATTATCGACTGATTGCGATGAAGTTGCTTCGGTATTAAAATAAGCTTCCTGTGCGGATTGTAATGCCAACTGCGCAGACTGTACGCCAAGTTTTGCAGATCGTATCTGTTCTTCAAGTGTTTTTTCGAGATTTTCGTAAGACTTAATAGCGTTTTCATGATTAAGTTTTGCGTTATCAACTCCCAAAGCAGCCGTTTGTACATCTTTTTCAACTGAAGTGGATGTTGATTCGTATGATTCTTGTGCATTTTCGAGACTTTTCCGTGCGGCATTATAATTTATCTCCGCTACTTTGGTTCCTACAGAATCACTTAAAGTAACGATTATATCATCTTTTTCAACGGTATCTCCTTCTTCAACGGCGAAATCCTGCAATACGCCTGCAGCTTCCGCACTCAAAACAGCTTTTTTATAAGGAATAACAGTTCCAACTTTTTGCAATGCCTTTCGTGATTGTGTGTCAGAAAATACGGTTAACGTTTCTACTTCCGTTGTGGTTTCATCGGTATCGTTGAGAGTTTCTTCTTGTTGCGCATTTTCGTCTTTTGGCGTTTCTTTTGCTTGATCTGTAATATATTGGTATGCCCAATATAAACCGACAATAAGGCCTACTATGAAAAGGATATTGATTATT
>CAZPFH010000132.1:0-1986 GCA_964585825.1 uncultured Candidatus Peribacteria bacterium | reverse complement strand
CTGATTCGCTAAATCGCATTAATAAATGTTGTATGCCGTCATCCTCGTCCATTATTTGAATATACTTTTCTAAAGCATAGTAAATCAAATCTTCCTGCGAATACGAACACTGGACACGATTATCGCTGCTATCAGCCTTAATCATGGCCGGACAACGAGCAAGAGATTGAATCATATTAAAAATTAACGCCTCATTTGATAAGCCATCTATAGTCTGTATCCACTCTTGCGGTGTTTGACGAATATCAAACGTTCCCGCTTTAGTTGTTGAATCTTCCGCTTCACCGGACTCATATTTTTTCATACGACATAAATTAAAACTAGGGGGTTATTTTAATGATATTTTCAGTTTTGTCAACCCCCTATATAGTTCTATTTATCTTCGCCCTCTTCCTCCACCTCGTCTACCTGCTCCTCTGCCGAGACCCTGTCCACGTCCCAGCCCTCTTCCCGGAGCCCGGTTTGCATTTTTGGGTTTTGCTCCATCGCAATTCCCCATTCCACGTCCTGTTTTTGGTCCCTGTCCGTCAGGGCCCGTTCCATCAAGATTTGGCATTGTTTTATTGGTTAAATAATATTGTGAGATATTTATTGCTTTCCCATTTATTACGGCATCAGCCATTTTTTTGCGTGCCCCGTTTACTATTCTGCAAACGGTTGGCTTTGACACCTTTAATTTCTTTGCTGACTCATCCATATTGAGTCCCTCTAAATCCACGTATTTAATTGCTTCTATTTCGTCGAATGTAAGATCGATTTGCTGCAGTGATGAAAGCCGTACACCGCTTGGTTTAAAATAATACTCATTATATCGGCCTCTTACCATTCTTCTTTTTCGTGGTCGCGGCATTAACGATTGTTATGAAATATGTTTCATAACTATACTATACCCGATCGAAAATATTGTCAAAAGATTTTGTGCGATATGATAAAGTACACACGTACTATTTAATAATTTTCCCAATCATGCATATTCCAAGTTCAATGATGGAAGGAGCTATCTGCCCCATAACGGCCGGCGTATCTATCGCGGCTATAGGAGCGGCCGCCTACCACGCATACAAATCTGAGAAAAAACCTTCAATAAAATACTTTTTTTCAATAACAACGCTTATTTTTGTTCTACAAATGCTTAACTACCCTATTCAAAACGGTACGTCAGGCCATGTAATCGGAGCCGTGCTGGCTATGGCACTTTTGGGCATTCCGTTCGGCGTTTTATCGGTTTCTCTTGTCGTCATCGTACAAGCGGTATTTTTTGCGGACGGAGGAATTTCCGTACTGGGAGCAAATATACTTAATATGGCGGTCGTTGCCGCTCCAATCATGTGGATCGCTCAACAGTTTATTAAGAAGGAGTCACGAGCGATATCAAAAGGCCTTATCTTAGGTTTGGCTGCATGGACTTCGGTTCTGATAGCTTCACTTGTTTTAAGCGCAGAATTGGCACTGGCGGGCGTTATAGATTTCGCAACGGTAGCAACGGCAATGGTCGGTGTCCACGCGCTTATCGGCATCGGAGAAGGCGTTATTACAGCCGGATTTATACTGGCCATGCTGCCTGAAGTATCAAGTACAACTTTTAGAAAAGCTGTCGCTATGCCGGTTATGCTGGCTATCTTTATCGGGCTTGTTCTTTCACCGCTTGCAAGCACTTATCCCGACGGGCTTGAATGGGTTGCAGAGCAACACGATATCACCACGCCATAACACATTACATGCCCTATTTATGAAAAAGCTTATTCAAGGAATTGAATCAATTAAAGATCTTGTTAACCACGGAGACTCACTTCTCAATTTGGCAATTCAGGATCTTGACCTCACAAAGGCTGATATTGACTGGGACAATATTAAGCTGGCAAATACAGCATTTCTCGGATGCACAATGTCCAAAGAAACAGAAGCTGTTTTACGAGAAAAAGGAGCATTCATTTATCCAAAGTTTGTCGGATATCCTTATAATCCCTATAGAAAAAACTTATATAC
>CAZPFH010000131.1:0-2024 GCA_964585825.1 uncultured Candidatus Peribacteria bacterium | reverse complement strand
CGCTCACAATTTCCGCATTTTGCGTTTCAATTTCAGAATCAAACACGCGCGGAAGGCCGTTGTTGTAATAAACGACGTGAGGGTCTAAATCGGTTAATATATGAGGAGGATTAGGATTAATATCTACTTTTGTGTGTAATGTCGCTCCCGGTACGGCAGCCGCCAAATCTTCTTCGGCTATCGAATACGGAATGGCAAGAAGTTGTGTGCCAATTTCCGCAACATCGTTTACTGTAAAGGTTGACTCGGCATTTTCAAAATTTTCTTCAAGATCATCAATAAATACATATTCAACGTCCTCATCTTCCTCCGATAGTGCAAACTCAACGGTATAATTTGCCGGCGGGTTGCCGTTATCTGTTGCGTTTATATAAAATTCATCAACTTTATTTCGTATTGCCTGAATTAACGGGATTCCACTACTCGTATCACCGGGCGTGTACAGATAGTCTAATGTTGGAATATCAATTACCGGCTTAAAATCCAATCTTCTGCCGGTTGTATAAGGTTCCAATGGAGGAATGAATTTTGACCAAGTTTCGCCTGTTGCCGGGATGGTAACCGTAACGTTTGCTCCCATATAAGTTAGGGTATTGGGCTCTGTATTTTCTCCGAAATCTTTATATAGAAAATCTCCCTCTCCTCCGTAACAATAGCCGTCTCCATCACCGTCATAGCAGTTGCCACCGTCTGTTGGTGCCCTGCTTGTAGTAATTCCATGATATGAATTCACGGTGCCGCCGGTTGTTGCTTCGGTTGAACTTAGTTCAAGCGTATATGGCCTGGCGTCCACATCCAGGCCGGCTTTGTATGATGGACCGTTATTAAGAGGATTGCCGTTACTTAACTCGGAAGAAGTTTGATCGTATTTTACGGTATCTTCCCATTCCGTGCTTATTTCAACAACAACGTCTCCTCCCGTATCTTCAATGGTTGCTCCCGTAATATCTACAAGATGAACAAAAATATCATAGCCGCTACTGTGGTCCGCAAACGGCATAATGTCTTTTGTTATAATTGGCCGATTGCCTTTTTCAATCATTGTTTCTACAATTTTTTCATTTGTTTCGTCTTCAATTTCAGCTTTTGTCCAAATTCCCCATTCAACTTCATCATTGCTTTGTTGCAGCATTAAATTAAGAATTCTGGCATGTGCGCTTCCTGTTTCAAAGTCAAACCATCCGACTGTGTCGGCCCAAGCATATCCATTGATGCTTCCAAAGGTTTCACCGATATCGAGATCCATTGTTGTGCTGTAGTCAATCGAGCCACAAGCATATCCTTGGTTTCGGCCATCTTGGCATCCAAAACTTATCCAACCGATATTGTCGCTCCACGCCCAGCCGGACATTTTGCCCGTTTCAAGATCCAGAGTGACGCCGTACTCGGTTGATCCGCATTTTACCCCATTGTTATTTCCGCTTTCATCACAATAAAGGCTGACATAGCCGAGGTTGGTATCCCACACCCAGCCGTGCAGCTCAAACGGTTGTAATTCGTCACCCACAATCGGTTTGGCCGGAGAACATATTTCAGCCGCCAGCGAAGCTGAAGGAGGATCATTTTCAAAATCCATACATCCTTCATCCAGGTCGCATGTACCAGCACTGCTTCCTTGCAGGTCGGCACATTTAAAATCTTCAAATGTAGTGGTCAAAGGAACTGGTAGCTTCGGATCATTAAGCTCAGGCAAGGTAAATGCCGCATACGCATCGGCTACGGCAAACGCTCCCGAAATAAGAATTGAGAGAGCGGCGATAACGAGCCATTGTGATATTTGCTTTACGGCTCGCGTTCTAAAATACGTTATAAGTGTTTTCATAGAAAAAGGGGTTTTTTATTTCTTTTTATTTTACCATAAAACGGCACATGATTCAACGCTTATACGTTGGATTAATGCATATGTTATTTCTTTTTTTTCTTGGCCTTCTTTGCGTCTTTTGTGCAGTCCATGCAAACAATCTTATCTTTTTTCTCTACCATCAGGCCACCGCATTTTTTACACTTTTGCTTTGTCGGCTTAT
>CAZPFH010000130.1:0-2061 GCA_964585825.1 uncultured Candidatus Peribacteria bacterium | reverse complement strand
AGTCAGCAATATAGAAAAACTTAAGAATCTTGATAAAAAAAGTTACGAAACACTAACCAAAACATTGCGCGGCAGGGCACTTTCGCGTTTTTTACTCGTTTCAATTATTGCTGTTAAAGAAGGTAAATCAAAACATGCAATCGATGCTATAAGACTCACTCTCACAATAGAATCAACTTTGACTAAACAAGAACAAGAAAGTAAACAAAAATTAAAATCGATGAAGAATCACCTGAAACGTGAACAAGAAGAGCTCGGAACATATCTTCAAGAAAATCCGCAGAACGCGATGGATAATCATATTGCCGCATTGCATCAAAAAATCGCTGTTTCACAATACAGCATTTCCGGTTACCAGAAAGAGCTGACCATGATTGCAGCAAAACGATCGTTAGCAAACTCTTACCTCTCAATAAAACGAATAAATCCTTCAAGTAAAAAAAGTAAAAAAGTTATTGATAGTATTTTAAATGCACAAGAAAGCATACAGCTTGAACAAATTTCAGTAGATGATTGCAACTTAGCAATCATTCCTCAAATTGATCTCTTGCGCTCAAAAGAACTTGAGTTCTCTATGGCCGCACATACTCTGGAAATAAAAAAATGGTATGCCGAAAATCCAACATTGGATCATCCTTTGAATCTCCATGATATCCTTAATAATTTTTCAAAAACAGGAAAACTTTCAGCTGGAACGCGACGTGTTTTTGACAAACAACTCTCATATCAAACACGGGGGATTGAGGAACTCATGGAAAAACATGTCCCAAATGAAAAAGATGCTGCGTTTTATTTTGAATCATTAGGAAGTAAATTCGATACATTCGACAGTATTCCGCAAGAAAAAAGGATGGAAATTGCTCAACGACTAGCAGGATATATGAGCTTGCTAAATAATATGCGGCAAGCATCCATAACTTTGCTAGGCAATTACCAGAGCTTAAAGATGTTATGGGGAGGAAATAAAAAATTAAAAGAAAAAATAAAAACAATAAAAGAACGTGCAGCTTACTGTGTTCATCGTATCAATGAGGTTGGTACCTTCCTCGGTAAAAAACCTCAAGAAGACATTCCAAAAGCGGAAGATATTACGCAGTCACCACTTTTCGGCCCACTGATTCAAAAAGAAATAGCTCCACACCAAGAACGAATGCAAAAATATTTTGGCAATATCAACGATGCGGCTCGTCCGCTTCCATACATCGGAAAACGTATCGAAAAACAAGCAAAAACAAATTCGAGACTTGTTAATTATCGTTTTGAACAGGGTATAGAACAAGTTGTTAATTTGGCTGGCACTATTAAAAAAGCTCGAAGCAATGCGATAAAGAGCAAAAAAGAACTTGAGCAAGCGCTATATAATACAAAGCTAACGGAAGATCTGCCTCCCGCAATGAGAAAACAACGAGAAAAATATATCAAACGTATTGTTGCCAATATTACCAATGCACTGAATAATCCAAAATCGCCAATAAGTCTAGAATCAATTAAAAAAGTATACAAACAAGCCGATAACATAAAGGCGGCTCAAGAAAAATATAATCGAGAAGGGTTTTGGAAAGGAGTGGCCACAGCCGCTATTTTGGCAGGAGCCGTTTGTTTTGCTATCGGAGGAGGCTGGGCTGCAAGCGCATTTGGAGCAAAACTATTCGGCACGGCGACGGCAGCCGGTATTATTCCGGTAAGTACGGGCGTTGCAAATTTTGCTGTCGGAAGTATGAGTATGATGGGAGTTGCCGGAGGGAGTGTACTCGGTTCACGATTAGTTCAATCGGGATTTGATTCACTTGGCTTGGTTGATTTTGGCGGTGCCGAACAAATCTGGAATCCGGAAGATATGGCAACTGATTACGCAACATCATTCACCATATCGCTTTTGGCTGTAGGGGCGGCAAAAGGAGTTGTCGGATCACTAAAACACATATCTACGGCAAAGTATTTCGCATTTCGATTTCCGGGTCTTGTTAATTTTTCTAAAACAGCCCCCGCCCGGCCAATGGGCCGAATGTCGTGGGCGCGCTTCCTCAGCACGTAGAGAACGCGGGAAAGAGGCACCCCGAG
>CAZPFH010000129.1:0-2071 GCA_964585825.1 uncultured Candidatus Peribacteria bacterium | reverse complement strand
GTGAATGGGAGCGCGTTTACAATGGAACACGACTTTTACAAGAAGATGCAATTAAAACACAAAATGGTGGCAGAGTAGTTATAGAGCTTTTTAATGATCACTATTTACGTATGGATGAGAAAAGTGAAATTACATTATCTAATATACGAAAAAACGGAGAGGGATACGAGATAGATATTCAGTTGCTCGAAGGGAGAATATGGATAAATAATAATGATCGGTCTGAGACACCGGTGAAGTTTACTGTTGCAACCGATCATACCATGGTTAAGACACTTTCAACTATTTATGAAGTTGAACAAATGGAAGATAATGAAGCGATTCGAGTTATAAAAGGTGATATTTTGGCAGATATTATGATTGAAGAGGGTGGTGAAATGAGAAAAGTGGAGACGCTTAACATAGGTGTCGGACAACAAGCTGTTATTACCGATGATGATCTTGAATCATATGCTGATCGTTCTATGCCGTCTGTTATTGATGCTCTTTCGGATGATTTCAGGGACAGCTCTTTTTATAAGTGGAATATGGCTGAAGATCAGCATCCAACAGATTTCTCAATCAGCAGTGGTTCGTATGATCCGACTATCGGTGATGATCCAGCTACCGAGGATATTGATATTGAAGAAGGTGATTTGGCAAAACCGGAAATAACGGTTCCATCCACTTTAACATTTGCAACGCCGGAGTCTTCATTGACTATTAGAGGTACAACTGTTGTTCAAACGGAAAAAATGATGGTTGATGTTGAATCTGATGGGGAAGTAGAAACATATGAGCTTAATTTATATGTCCCCGGTGGAACTGAATGGAGTTTTGCTGTTTCTCAGGCGGCTGGTACGCTCAATCCCGGCATGAATACTTATGAATTTTATGCAATGGATGAGGATGATAAACGTAGTAGAAAAACAGAATTAATTGTTAATTATCAAACCGATGAAATAGAGGAGGATGATGGAGATGCAGTCGATGATGACGATGAAGAAGCGGAGGAAGAAGAAGAGGAAGAAGATTTAGATCTCGGGCCTCTTGTTGCTCCCGGGGTTGAAAGTTATAACGATGGTGATTCCAATGTTGTTGAAGTGGGCGATGTGAAGGTGGTTGGTTCGGTTGCCGGTGCAAAAGAAATTAATGTAAGCGGGTACACACTTTCTGCATTTGAGCCCGGCGATACTACATGGGTTTATTACGCAAAAGAATCACTTGGTAATCTTGATCCCGGAGAGAACGATTTTACGGTTACAGCTATTGCGCCTGACGGATCAAAAGAATCAACAACATTTACAATTACATATAATAAAGCTGAAGAAGAGGAAGCCGAAGAGGAAATATCTGAGGAAATCGAGGAGGAAATTATTGTCGAAGATGAAACAGCTACCGAAGATGAAACCGATACCGCTTCTCAAGAGGTTCCACTCTTTTAATAAAGATATTTCGCTTTGTTTCTATTATGTTCATCGTTTGTTGTGGCATAGATAACTTCGCCTGTGTCTAAGGTTGTAAGATAATACCAGTAATCGCTGTCTTTCGGGGTTATAGCAGCTTTAATATGTTCGATGTCAGGATTACATATAGGTCCCGGAGGCATTCCTAAGTGTAAACGGGTGTTGTAAGGGGAGTCTATCTTAAGATCTTCAAAGGATATAGTGTTCTTTTCTGTTATGTACAAAATGGTTGCATCGGCTCCGATGTGCCAATTGCTATCAAGTCTTTTCCAGAGTAACCCTGAAACAATGCTGTAATCCTGTGGAGTTCGTACTTCTTTTTGCAAAATGGAAGCCATGGTAATAATTTCGTGCATTGAGCGTTCTTGTGCATCGAATATTTTTTGTACCGAACCAAACTTGTTTTCAAAATTGTTGAGCATTTTTTCGATCAATTCATTTGGATCAAACTCGATTCCATCAACAAAATATGTGTCCGGATAAAGATATCCTTCCAAAGGAAATTCAAGTTTGCTCACGATAGTTTTATCGATAAACGGATATGAGTCGTACTTGTTAAATTGTTGTACAGCTCGTTTAAATTCACCGCTGGCAATAAGTCCTTGATTGGTTAATGTAGTGTCAAT
>CAZPFH010000128.1:0-2144 GCA_964585825.1 uncultured Candidatus Peribacteria bacterium | reverse complement strand
ACACCCACGAGACCGGCGGAAGTGCAGGCTTCAACGCCTTATCCCAGATCAGCACTGCGAAATATTTACTGGCCTATGATGACGTAGGCGGATCAACGGGCGTATTAAAAATAATCGGGGTTGGATGGCTCAATAAAATCAATGGCATTTATCCTGTCGAAGTGAATAAAATACATGTAACAGACATAAAATCAATAGGAGGAGTTGAATAATGGCACAAATGCAAACATACCAAATCCTGTATAGGCTGGACACAAAACGGCCAATCGATTGCACAACGGGGACATACTTCCTAACGGAAACCAGTTGCACAAAAACCGAAAAAGGCAAAGCTAAAGAGTTGCAAGGATATAACTCGACTAACGCTGGAGTAATTGAACGTGATCTATCAAAAGAACAGCTTGAGCGTCTTATGAGCAGTCGAATGCAAGACGGCGAGATTGAGATTGACATTGACAGACCAGTTGATAAATGGGATAAAATCCTATCAATGGTTGCGGATAATAACAAAATGCTGAAACAAATTATCAAAGGTGGTAAAAAGTGAACGCTCAAATATTAGTATCTAATGCCACGGGAAAGGTCAAGGGCTGGACATACGGCACATATGCACTCACAGAGTCAAGTTGCGTGGAAACTTTGGATGGTGCAACGACTCGAATTGCCGATCTAAACTCAACGAATGTAACGGTTTACACAATCGATTTCGAAAACTTACCAGTCAAACCACAGAATTATTTTTACGATTCGGAGACGGGGGAGTTTACGCTCGACCCGCAGGCAGTAAATTCTACAGATGAAGTCATTGAAACAATACAAGCCGATGTTGCAAGTATTAAGGCTGGGTTGGGTATAACGCCATGACATTTTATGAATTCAAGAACATGATAAAAAAATATGAAGGATGGCGAGACACTGCATATATTTGTCCTGCTGGGAAATTAACTATAGGTTGGGGTCGAACCGAAAACGTTAATATAGGTGATAAAACTACACAAGAGCAAGAGGAAATTTGGCTTGAAAAATATCTTGCTAAGTTAAGAAATAAAATCATTGCACTAATCGAACCTGTCATATTAACACAAGATCAAATATATGCTTTAATGTCATTTGTTTACAATTTAGGAATAGGAAATTTTTCAACATCTACTCTTTTACGCAAGATTAAAAACCATAATCTTGAAGGCGCATCACAGGAATTTGAACGCTGGGTATATGTAAACGGTGAAAAAAATTCATGGGTAGAAAAGCGTCGAAAAGAGGAAAGGGAGTTGTTTTGTGGCAAACGGAAATGATCCAGTAAACCTTACACGGCAAGAATGGCAAGAGATTCTGGGCATGATAACAGAGATTCGCAGTGATGTAAAAAATATTATAGACCAGCGAAAATCTTGCCTTAATACATTTGACAAACATGAGAAGAGAATCGGAGAAATTGATTCAATCGTAAACCAGGCTAAAGGCGGAGTGAAAGTTGTTCATTTCTTTATAGGAATAATTTCTGCTTTGATCGGGTCTGGAATAACAATTATAATTTTTAAATAGGAGGAAAAATGGACTACATGGGCATTTTAGAGATGGTATATGCAATAATTGTCGGCGCTGGAGTTTTAGGGGCTTCGATTGCGACTCTAGTCAAAGCTACTAAATTAAACGAAAAAGTCGACAAGGTTCAGCAACCTATCATTGACGGCCTTGAAATTGCAGAAGAAAAGGCTCGGTGGGTAAAAAATATATCAGAAAATACAGCCGATGCTCTTGAAAATCTTAGACTTGCTCTTGACGATGATCCTGGCAACAATCCAAGTTGGGATGATATGAAAGATTCGATAGAGGATGTTATTGATCTGTTCAGAAGTTCACAGGATTATGAAAGTGTTATTGCAGCAAACACTTTGAAAAAATCTACTTATAAACTTAAGTCGATTGGTTCAATGAAATGAGAAAAATTTTATTAGTGGTGGTGCTTACGGCACTACCACTTTTTTCCGCAATTCGTATTGATTTAGGGATAAGTTTAGACTCGGAAATTTCAGGCACTGTTCAAATTCAAGGTGCAAAAACTTCATGGGGTTTCACAGCTGGACGTATAGAGCAAGAGTCTTTTTTTGGTATTGTTCACGAGATTTCAACATCAATAAGAA
>CAZPFH010000127.1:0-2164 GCA_964585825.1 uncultured Candidatus Peribacteria bacterium | reverse complement strand
TACGCCGTCTATACCGTCTATGTTTTTTAATCCGTCAGTAAGTTCATCAATCCATTCCCAACGCATGCGATAAAAATTGGCCGTCATCGCTTCTTCGGATTGAATAGGACGAAGTACAATGCTTTCGCCGTTTTTTTCGTTAAGACTTAGCGGCAACAAAACCGTAGGGAACTGCCAAATTTCATCATATATTTTATGATATCGAATAAATTGATTTACACGGTAATCCGCTTTTTGCAAAAGAGTAATTCTATCTTGTGTCAGGTAACCGGGCTTTACATTTTTTTCCATAACACCGCGCGGATGAAGCAATAAAAGAACGCGATTTATTGCATTATAACGATTGGTTATATCGGTTGATATCCTTTCCAATAGCACCCAATCACGTTTTGTATCTTTATGGAGTTTTAGTAGAAACGGATGACGATATGTGCGCGCATCCCCCTGCACACCAACACTTTTCACCGGAAGTATTTGGCCGTCGAGATGATATTTTTCTTGCAAATAATTATTTATTTCCCGTTCAAGGTTTTCATGATTATCCGGGTAGTCATTTTTCGGTGTGCATAGACAACGAACACCGAGTCCCGGTCCGGGAAACGGATGACGATTAACTATAGTGCCCGGTATGCCCAGTTTTGATCCAACTTTTCGCACCTCATCTTTGTATAGTTGAGAAAGCGGTTCAATTACCTTTCCGGCTTCAATCAATTCTTGAATTTGTTCAACTCTGTTGTGGTGCGTTTTAATAGTGTCGGCATGTTTTGTACCGCCCGTTTCTATTGTGTCGGGATAAATTGTTCCCTGCCCAAGCAACCATTCATCTGCATTAAGCTGCATGCTTTGCAGCGCGTCTTTTTGAACGTCGATAAAGGTGTCTCCGATTATTTTTCTCTTCTTTTCGGGTTCATAAATGTTTTGTAAATTTTTAAAGAAAGTGTCACCGGCATAATAGAAATGAACATTTTCTATGCCGGCTTTTTTATATGCCTCTTCAACCTCTTCACGCTCATGCATTCTAATTAATCCGGTGTCTACAAAAAGACCATGTGTTTTGTTTGCACCAATAGCTTTTTGTATTAATTTATAAGCAACAGTAGAATCCACGCCGCCGCTGATTAACATAAATACTTTATTGTCCCCCACTTTCTCTTTAATTGTGCGCATTTCTTCTTCAATAAAAGCATCAATACTCCATTCTTTTTTTGCACCTGTAATTGCAATAAAGTTTTCAAGCAGGCGCATACCATTGTCGGTATGTGTTACCTCCGGATGAAATTGCACGCCGTATAAATGATTATCCACGTCGGCTATGGCGGCATTTTTGCAATTGTCAGTTGAGCCCATAACCGCCATCCCTTCGGGAAGTTCTTCTACTTCGTCACCATGGCTCATCCATACGTTTTCTTGTGTTTCAAGACCCTTGAAAATACCTTCTTGCTTGCGGACTGTTAGCCTTGCCAGTCCGTATTCTTTTATTTTTCCCGATGAAACTTTGCCGCCTTTTTTATGTACCATAATTTGTAATCCGTAGCAGATACCCAAAACCGGGATCCCCAAATAGAACAGTTGCGGATCACATTGAGGCGCATTTTCATCATATACGCTTTGCGGCCCGCCCGATAAAATAATACCTTTAAACTTTTTTAATTGTTCAGCCGGCGTGTCACTATCGAGAATTTCGGAATAGACGTTGAGTCTGCGTATTCTGTTTGCGATAAGATGGGCATATTGACCACCAAAATCGAGAACTGCAATAGTATCCATAAGTGCGATTATTTCTTTGTTATAGAATACGAATCTTTATATAAATATACAAATGTAATTATTATCCAAAAGGTATATGCGATTTCTTGTCGCCAATAAAATGAATCAACAAGCCCATGTGTCATAATCGCAATAATAATAAATTGTGCCGGGAATGAAGGATGCAGCGCTAATCTGCGTATCATACCGATAATCAATATAAGTATGGCAAGTAAACCCAATAGACCGGTATTGTTCCAAAAGCTGATAAAGAAATTATGTGCATGCGGAGGGAAGTGCGATTCGTTATATTCCTTTTCCAAAACGGTTTTATAGTTTTTGGCAAAATAACTCTGATATTGATTAAGCCCTACGCCAAGCCATGGGTGTGTCTTGATTATATGCACATTCATCTGCA
>CAZPFH010000126.1:0-2199 GCA_964585825.1 uncultured Candidatus Peribacteria bacterium | reverse complement strand
CCTCTAATGATCACATGGTGCAAGGCACCGGTTATATCAATTCTTGCTTGTCGCAGCATGTTTGATAAATATCACACAAATATTTATTTGTAAAGCATAAACGCATAGACGTTATATAGTAAAAGAAGTAAAGTAAATACTGCCGAAAGTATCAAAATAAAATTTTATTTTCGCGTAGATAAAAAAATAACCTCCTGATAGCATAAGAGTAGTATTCCAAAACATACTTATACACTAAAAGGAGGTTACAATGCAGGACGATATTACAAGATTTACTGAATTTTGTCAATTCAGGTCAGCAGTTCGGAGTTCCAAGAGTCATATGATTGTTGGGATTGATATCGGCAAGGAAAAGCATAATGCCTTTTTTGGCACCGCTTATGGAAAAACTCTTTTACGGCGGTTGATCATTGACAATGACATTCATGGTTACCAGCGATTGATTGAGCAGGTAAACACTCTTTTATCTCAAAATCAATTGGAGCAAGTAGTTTTCGGACTGGAGCCGACGGGCAATTATCATAAACCTTTGGCTGCTTGGTTATTATCTATGGAATATGAGGTAGTATATGTTTCCGGGAAGGCGGTGAAGGATAACCGACAGTTGCTTGATGGCCGATGGGATAAAAATGATAGGAAAGACAGTGCTAATGTGGCTGATCTCGTAAGTCAGGGAAAATGTCAATTCTATGAATATCCGAAAAATGAATTACTTGCCCTAAGAAGTCTTCTATCTTTTAGAAAAAGGCTTAAAAAAGAAGATCACCGTCTTAGAATGCAAATCCGCAATAACCTGCTGGCAAAACATTTTCCTGAAATGGATAGGCATTGGGGCAGTGGCCTTGAAGAAAATTTATCAATTGTCTACTGGTATTTAGATCCGCGTAAAATTGCCGAAACTGACTTCGGTCAATTTGTAAAACATGTTACCACAACAGACCGTGGTCTTCGCCAGGTTCAAAGATTAAGAAAGATTTATGAAGCGGCAAAAACATCAATAGGTTTGCCGGTAGATTCAGCCGTTGAATTCGAAGCCAGAGTACTTATTGACCGTCTCAGAAATACACGGCTGGAAATTGCAAGTACGATGACAGAGATAAAAAAAGTGTGTAAAAGATTACCTGGGTATGAGTTGCTAAACACCATCCCCGGCTTTGGACCGTATGTTACAGCATTAGTTTTAGGGGCTTTGGGCAATCCCTTTCGGTTTGAAAATCGGAAACAAGTGATCCGCTTGGCCGGATTGGACCTTAATGCCAATCGAAGTGGAAAAACCAGCAACAAAGCAGTTCCGGTAATCTCAAAAAAAGGAAACGCTGATTTAAGATTCGGCTTATATCAGGCAGGGCGAGTTGCCTCTTACCACAATGATACTTTTCGCCGTCTGTTTAGCAGTATGCTTGAAGGCAGACAAGGCGAAAGAGGCATTACAACGAAAATGCGTGTGAAGTTAGCGGCAAAATTATTGGTAATTGCCTGGACGATATTAAAGAGCGGTGAACCGTTCGATGCAAATCGCATGATAGGCGATACGAAGTAGTTAATCAGGATGTCCGGTGAAGCGGAAGTGGGCTCTGCTGGGGAGCAACCCACTGAGGAATAACCGGATGTGGGCAGCATTGAATGATGCTTTGGGAAGGTGTTAAATGCACCTTCCCTCCCGCATAATTCCCATTCAAGCTTTCCCACCTATGCCTTTAAAAACCCAATAAAAATGGAGGAGCGAAGCGACTTCCGCTTTGTTATAGTTTCGGCGAGAAAGCCCGTGCATAGGCGTAGAGACGTAGATCTCGGGAGGGACAATAAAGGGCTTCTCTCTGAACTTAAAAGGCTGGATAAGGAATGATGGGGCGACGGGTTACCGGTACAGGGACCTAGATGCCGGATAAACGTAACGATCAGCCAAGAAGTTCGCCGAAGGGGAGAAAAGCCGAAACACAAAATTACAGCACCAGAACTACGCCCTGATTTTACCGAATATTTTAACTTATTGAATTTGTTCTATTTAAAAATTTTAAAATTTTGTTTGACATAAGGGGTATAGAATGTCCCCATTGTCACACGCCGTCCCCATTGTCACACGGACGTATCCAATCGAGTCGTGTTATGGAATATAATGGCAAAAAATGGCAATAGCTTTAAGTTATTTAGTTAATTAAGGTCGTCCCCCCATTTTTTTTCTTTTTATACATTATTATA
>CAZPFH010000125.1:0-2205 GCA_964585825.1 uncultured Candidatus Peribacteria bacterium | reverse complement strand
AAAAAACATTGATTTTATTTGGATTCAATGCATTTTTTATGTTATTTTGCAATTGTCTAATTACGTAATATTACTTTTATGACAAAACATCCACAGTGGGCATTGAAGCATAAGAGGAAAGGCACAGAACTGCGCCTCATTAAAGGAACTTATTATTTATATGAAATTACAAGCAAGTGGAATCCTGAAAAAAAACGTTCTCAAAAAATAACATTGGGATTATTGGGAAAGATTACACGAGAAAATGGTTTTATTGAATCAGAAAAACGCAAATTAAGAAAAGGCGGCCATATACCTGATGATATTTCAATCAAAGAATATGGGCTTAGCTCATTCATAAAGAATAATTTGATTGAGTATATCGATATGCTCAAAAAATACTTTCCCGAACATTGGAAGTTTATAATTGCATCGGCATACGCACGCCTTGCTTACCAAAGCCCATTAAAAAATTATCAATACCATTTTTCAAAAAGCTTCCTGTCTGAACAATTCACACGAATCGGTTTATCAAGCAGTACAATTGCAAAAAAAACAAGGGAAATAGGAAGGAGCAGGCATCGAATACTTGATTTTCTCCATGAATTCAAAGTAGATGGTGATAATATTCTTTTTGACGGGACCGACCTGTTCAGCAATTCAGGCAAAATGCGTTTTCCTGTAAAAGGCAAAACAAAAAAAGGGACATTTGAGAACATAATAAACCTAATGTTCGTTTTTTCCATAAAACTGAAACAGCCAGTGTATTACAGAATTATGTCAGGAAATATCAAAGATATTAGTTCTTTTAAGCTATGTCTGGAGGAATCAGGCATCTGCGATGCAACAATAATCGCCGATAAAGGTTTTTATTCCGACTCTAATATCCAGAAACTTGACGAGGAAGGCTTGCAATATATTGTGCCTTTGCGGCGCAATAGCGCTCTGATAGATTACGATAAGATAAAAAAAGGTGATTTTGAGGAATTTGAGGGATATTTTATGTACCAGAAAAGGATAATATGGTATTATCAAAAAATACAAGATGGTAAAAGAGTTATTGTTTATAAAAATGAGGAGCTGAAAAATGAAGAAATAAATGATTATTTGCGGCGCTGCGAAACATTGCCCGAAAGTTATTCCACGCAGGGTTTTTATGAGAGGCAATACAAATTTGGCACAATCGCCATTATTACCAACATAGATGAAGAGCAGACAACAGAATCAATATATCTCATTTACAAAAGCCGTAGCCAAATAGAAACCATGATCGATGTATTTAAAAATCTCTTTTATGCTGACAGAACCTATATGCAAGACGATGATGCCATTGAGGGCTGGATGTTTATAAACTTTGTAGTTATGCATTGGTACTATAAGATACTGCATCAATTAAAAGCCCGGGAATTGAATACTAAATATTCTCCAAAAGATATCATTCAATTTTTACTCGACATAAAAAAAGTGAAAATTAATGGCCATTGGTATGAAGATAATATAACAAAGAAAAATAAAGCTATCTTTGAAAAAATGAAAATGCCTATTACGTAAAATCGAAGAGTTAGGGGTTAATAGATGGTGTACCTGCTTATCCTGACCTTACCAATATGAAGGTGAACAACACTTCAGCGACAGGCATTGATATTGAAAAGCCTATCCGTATCAGCGGAGACCTGAATCTGATAGACGGAATTGTATATACCTCTACTGCTGACAGCCTGACCTTGCTGACCGGAGCTACGGTCTCACTTAACGGCTCACCGCAGGATAACAGCTATGTGGACGGCCCTGTGCGGGGCAAGATAGCTTCCACCGCGGAAACAACGGTTACCTTCCCTACAGGAAAGAGTGGTGAGTTTCATAGAATAGATCTTATCATGACCAATGAGACAACAGACCTTACAACGTATAGCGGTGAGTATTTCCGCTCTTCTGCTGATGATTTGGGATGGACTGTGCCGGATAATATTGAGTATGTGTCTAAAATTGGATATCATACCATCACGTCGGATGGTAATGCCAATATTGTGAGTTCCAAGGTCAAGATATATTATATCGAAGAGGATAATGTTACGGATCCGTCCAAACTTACTGTATGTAAAGGTAATCCAACAGCATGGAGTGATATAGGGGGTACCGGTTCCGGATCGCCTACCGGTACGATAGAGTCCGTTAATACATTTACTTCATTCAGTAATTTTACCCTGGCCAATGACACCGGCGGGT
>CAZPFH010000124.1:0-2269 GCA_964585825.1 uncultured Candidatus Peribacteria bacterium | reverse complement strand
ATCGGGGAAATATTTAAACCAAATGTTTTGGAGTGCCGTTGCATAATTAAATTTTCGAGCACCGGCCTCTACAGCTTTAACAAACATATCCGGTCGAATACCGGTCCCCCCGTGAAGCACACCATAGGCATCAAGCGGTCTGATCTTGTCACATATCTCTTTAACGCGATCAATTCCGATATGCGGCTCTTTTAAGTAAACCCCATGTCCATTGCCTACAAAAAACGCACATGCTTCAGGCTTCACCGCCTCCACAAGCTTAACTGCATTCTCAGTTTTGGTATAGTAATCGGCAATATTTTCTTCAATGTTCGGATCCGATAAAGCCGCAGCAACTCCAATTTCACCTTCTTCAACTTCAAGTGAAATTCCCAATGGATGAATTTTTTCGGCGACTTCGTAACATTTTTTAATATTTTCTTCTAGCGGTTTCTTTGAAAGATCAACCTCAACCGAAGAAAACCCGGCATCAATAGATCGCTGAACACAACCATCAACATCTTTTTGAATATGATCATGATGAAGGCACACGGGAACACTATACCCATATTTTTTAATACGTTTTTCAATACCTTCATGCACAATATCGGATAATTTGGCAGGAGACATAGGGCAATAACCCGCTTCGCTTTCAGCAATTTCAACAATCATGGGTGACTTTGTTTCCCACGCCGCATCTAAAATAGCTTCGCCAATCCACTTGGATCTGGCGTTACATGCGGGAATACCAAAGTTATTATCGTCAGCAACACTTAAAAGCTGCTTTAAATTACTCAACAAATATCCTCCGCTTAAAACACGTGCATTTGGGTTAACATCTTTAGAAAAAGGAGCTACATCCGACATACAATCTAAGGTTAATAAAAATAACAAAAAAATGTCTATGCGAACTATAACGAAAAAGGGCATAAGGAGCAATACGTACACCTCTTTCTAAATGTATGCTATCAAAAAGACCCTCTCGATGAAAGCCTATACCAAGAAGATCTTTTTATAGCTAAAGCCTTAGCAATCCCAACCTGAACTTCGGATAATAATTATTTTTGTGCAAGTGCGGTATATCCCGATACGTATTCGGCATTTCCCGGTTTAACCATGGCGTTGGCTTTTTCGCTAATACTCAACGCCGTTAAGGCCTTTCGTTCCAAAAGATCTTTTTTCAATTGCTCATTTTCCTCATATAAACGTTGTTGCTGTACTTCAAGATATTTGATCGTATACCCTTTTGTTGAAACATGGTTAAAATTCACAAGCATCATCACGCTAAGAAAACTTATGACCAAGGCCATCGACATAAGCATGGCAAACGTTTTTACTTCAAACGTTTTAACGCCGCGGTGTCTTTTTCGATTTGCCAATGTGTTTCTGTTAATAATGACTTGTGACATAACAAATGGGAATTAACGATATATATAAAGGGGGATATAATGTTTTTATAATTTTTCAGCTACTCTCATTTTTGCACTTCTACTACGAGGATTGAGGGTTATTTCTTCTTCCGACGGAATAATGGGTTTCTTGTTTATACGCTTTAATTGCGGTTTATGATTACACGTACAGATAGGGATTTGAGGCGGACAAATACATTCTTTTGTCGCATCACGGATAACGTTTTTCACAATACGATCTTCAAGTGAATGATAAGCGATTACAATGAGTCTTCCACCCGGCTTAAGAATTGATACTGCCTGTGACAAAGCACTTTTTAATACTTCCAGCTCTTGATTAACTTCGATTCTAAGCGCCTGAAACACTTGCGTTGCGGGATGAATTTTTCTTCCTCTTCTCCCCTTTTGACGCGGAGCGTAACGTTCGATCAGATCGGCAAGTTCTTTTGTTGTTTCAATGGGAAGATTCTCTTTTATAATTCGTGCATACTTTTTGCTATAACGCTCTTGTCCATAGTCCTTAAACAGCTGAGCAAGTTTACGTTCCGAAAGTTTTTTAAGCACAATAGCGGCTGTCAACGGATGACGTTTATCAAAACGCATATCCAATGGTCCGTCATGAAGGAAAGAAAACCCCCTCAACGGATCATCAACCTGTGTAGATGCAAGCCCCAAATCAAAGAAAATAAGGGAAACATCATCAATGCCTCGTTTCTCTACCTCGTGTTGTAAATGAACAAAATTATTTAAAATAAAATGTTTGTTTTTGTTTTTGCTTAGTCTATGTAATGCGTAATTGTAATTATCTTCATCCTGCTCAAAACCCAATAAAGTTCCAGTTTTTCCAATTTTTTTTAAAAATAACTCACTGTGACCACCCC
>CAZPFH010000123.1:0-2288 GCA_964585825.1 uncultured Candidatus Peribacteria bacterium | reverse complement strand
CCGTTTAGCGCCTTGTTTATTAAAAACGTCGTATTGCAGGTGTTTAATATTTTTTTAATTATTTATATAATTTTAGATTGGTATAATCGACGATATACAATAGACGAAGGGCAAATTGCGAAGTCGCGCGGGATTATACGTAGGCGTGTTGAAGCTTGGGATATTGGGGAAATTCAGAGTTTTAAGGTTCGCCAAGGGTTCATAGGGCGACTCTTTAATTATGGTTCTATTCGGTTTCACATATTGCTTATCGATGCAGGTGTTTATTTTAAATATGTGCCTAGACCAAACGAATTTGCTGCCTTATGTGAAGAAAAGAAACAGCAAAAATCTTCCGGCCCTGTTAAAGAGGCAATTTCCAGTAATCGTTAATGGTGGTTAAAATGTCCACCAATTCAGGACGCTGCCGATAATAACAGCAATGTAAATAACATAACTGCCAAGGAGAAGGTATCCTGTGGATTTTGTTAATCGCCAGCGTTTTATTAACAGAATAATAAAGGTAAGAATAACTGTTCCGAAAAGTATACATGCCGTATTAAACAGATTACTGCTTGCTACCATGATTGGTTCCCCCGTAATAAAGAGGGCTAAGAGCCATGGGAATCCCAGGCCGAACATGATGTCGAAGTTGTTTGACCCTACCGCATTACTAACGGCCATATCAGGCATTGTTTCTCGCGCAGCTTTAATACTTGATAATAAGTCGGGTATGGAATTGCCCGCTGCGACGATAAGGATTGCAATGATAACTTCCGGAACACCGGTTAGATGTGCGATGTTGATTGCGCTTTCCACCAAAAACCAACTAACTATACCAATTACCACAACCGATATTGAAAAAAGAATATAAGGATGGTTTTTTGAAAATTTTTTCATTATGGTGTGAGCTCCTTTGTCTTTGGTTGGATTTTTCACCGAATCTTTATATCCCAGTATTTTTTTACTGTTAATTACAAGAAATAAATAAATGCCGTAAACCGTCAAGAAAATAATTGGTTCGTGCAATTGGACAGTTCCGTCAAATAAAAAGAAGATAAGCAATAAGACTGCCACTGTGTAAAAAACCATGTCTCGTAAAAACGGTTTCCAGTTGAGGTGTACTTCTTTTACCAGAGCAACAGCGCCGATAATAACTAAAAACTGAAAAATAGCTGAACCTACGATGTTTCCGGTTCCCAGTTCGGCGTGTTGTCCGACTTTAAACAGTGCGATAAGAGAGATTGATAATTCGGGAGCACTCGATCCCAGAGCCATTAATGTTGCGCCCGTAGCTTCCGAAGAAAGGTTCCATCGCTTTCCTATTCGCTGTAGAGAAGGAGTAAAATAACGATTACAGACAATCGATAAAATATAAAAAGAGGCCGATAATACGAGTATCCATAGTAAAATCATGCTCACAGCTTACGCCAAGTAGCTTTGTTTTACAAAAAAAAATTTTAGTGTTAGGGTAGGTTTTTAACCTTAACCCTCTTATCATGGACATGCAGCCTTATTTGGATAAAATGCAGGCCCTCTATGATATGGTTGCTGCAGATCTTGAAAACCGCAAAGCTGATTTCGAGCTGGATCAACAGGACTTGGTTGCCGATGTTGAAGATCAGCTTGATGAGCTTAAAGAGCGTATGAGTGAGCTTCGTGATGCAAGCGAGGATAAAGCTGAAGAGCTTAGAGAAGATACGGAAGATCTGATGGACAGCCTTGAGGAAAGTTGGAACGATTTACTTGACGACATGAAGGCGTAACGGTTTTTGCAAAGTACGTATTGAAAAAGCGCCCCGCCGGGGCGCTTTTGTTATTCGTTATCGTCCTTTTTGGCGTAGTCTTCCAATTCTTTTTCGGTCATGCTTTCATACATGTCCTTGGAAGCTCCTTTGAGCTTTGACTTGGGCATGTCGCCACGCTTGGCCGCAAGTGCAGCCCCGGCCGCTTTTCGCTGTTTTTCACTTTTTGCAGGCATAGAAAATCATTAGCAATACAAAAACTTATTATACAGGGGGATGATTTTTAATGAAAGAAATAATTTCATCAATATTATCTGAAGCGAGTATCATTTTTTCATATTTTTTTCCTGTAGTAAAATGTTTAATAAAGGGAAGCAATTTTGATTTGTTTTCCCAAAAATCAGTGTCAAAAAAGATCATGGGACTAATATATCCTTGTGTTTTATAATGATTTTGTGCGATATACGCAAACACTTCTTGCATAGTTCCCGCGCTGCCCGGAGCGTAAATTACGCCATATAACGAAGCTCCAAGCAAAATATCTTCACGAATTGAATTCGCAAA
>CAZPFH010000122.1:0-2323 GCA_964585825.1 uncultured Candidatus Peribacteria bacterium | reverse complement strand
GGTTCTTAACTTTCATTTTGTTATAAAGTTGATAATCCGATTCAGTAACTATGAATACAGAGACCACATATTTTTGATATAAGTGCTTTACTTGGACTTCTTGACCTAAAGATGCATTAATCAAGAGGCGGTTATAATCACAACCATATGCCTTCTGTATCATAAAATCACGCAACCCGCCAGAACGAGAAGCTACTTCAATAACTTTTGGACCCTCATCTGTTACCCTCAGTTCTATATGTCCTGCACCATATTGCACATTAAACGCCGATAATGTTCTTATAGCAATTATTGAAATAATATCAGACAAATTGGAAGGAATATTTGCAGGCAACATATGGCGCGTTTCAATTAAATTGTCGGTTCCATCAAAGGTTTCTTCTGTAATGGCCACCACATAATGTTTCCCACGGGATGAAATCGTTTCTACACTGTATTGCCTGCCTTTGAGATATTCTTCAACAATCACTTTTTTATTATTGGATTGTTTTAATGCATATTCAAAGTGTTCTTTAAATTCACTTATATTATTAACCCTTGTTACACCCCTACCTGCACTTCGATCCGAAGCTTTGACGACCAAAGGATATTTTAAGTAACTTAGCGGTACATCTTCTATTTTGCTTGCTTCAAAATATTTAGCAGAGGGAATTTCTTTCTCCTTGAAAATTTTCTTCATGCGTGATTTATCAGTAGTATCAAGAGCAGTCTTATAACTATTAGTACATAAATTCATCTTTTCCCCTACATAACAAGCGGAAATATTTCCCATCTCTGTGGCAGCCGTCTGGATTGCTATAGGCGAAACAATCTTTGCAACATCTAATATTTTATCCTTCTCATCAATGCTAATACAGTGAAAAACATCAGAAATTTTTGCACAAGGGGCATTAGGATTATAATCAAAAACATGAGTTTCGAAACCCATACGTTGGACAGCCTTTACGAAATCTTGTTGCAATATCCCTCCACCTATAATGAAATAACTTCCTTTACTCATATAAACACTTCTCCATTTTAAGTACCTCAAGCCCTCTATTTTTCCATTCATTTGCATCCTTGGCATCCATTTCTACCTGGTGAAAGCCAAGCTTTTCATAGAGACTGATCGCATGGGCATTTGAAGATAAAACATGTAAATATATGCATGATAAACCCATCTTTGAGACTAAAGATAAAAGTTTTTTGCAGGCACGAATGCCATATCCCTTTCCTCTGTTAAGTTTATCTCCAATATATATCCACATCTCAGCTTGGTTTTTTTCAATATTTTTTAGGCCACAATTACCAATATGTTTTCCTTTGTAATATATAGCATAGACTTTTTGTGTTGGATCGGATAGTATTTTTCTAAAATATTTCTTGTGCTTTTCCCAAGTTGGTTCTTCACGCATTGTAAAAAGACGTTGTAGCTCTTTATTACGAACCCAATCAAACGTCTGCACTATATTTTTTGGAGTGAACTCCCTTAAAGTGAGCGCATCCATTTTACATCCTCATAAAAGTCATAAAGATTGTCATCATATCTTTTTGGCGTCTCTATCGTAACTTTAGCAGAGTGAGGTAGAATGTATGCAATTTTTTTTGCATCTAGTTTGCTATTTAGTAAAGAAAGATGATTATCGGCAGTCGAATTAATATCTTTTAAACCGGCGATATGAAACATCACTGGTTTTAATTCCAAAAATGATTCTATGTATGAATAGGGTTCTAATCCCTGAGAATTAGCGCTACAGATTGCGTGCAAAATATCAAGACAAAACATACAGCCCGTATTTTCCTTAATATATTGGATTTCTTTAGGTGTGGCTCCAAAACAACGCTTCTGGTCTCTAAGAGTATGGTAAGGCAAATTCTCTATTACAGTACGCGAATCATTAAATGATAACAATTGTGATACTGTTGACTCAATACATCCTCTATTTCCGCCATGAAATATTATATAGTCTGCATTCAACCGCTCAGCAAAAAAGCTTGCCTCTTGATAAGCTTTAAAGTTGGAATGCTTTTTCTTTGAAAATGCAGGATTAAAACCATGAGCGCAGTGGGGTGCATGAACTGTAAAGGGAATATCAAGGCTTTCCCACTTTGAAATTTTGTCCATAGAATTTGGGACAGTATAAAGTTCTATATACTCGTAAATACCTTCTTCGAAAATTCTTTTTGCCTCTTCAAGGTACATCCCTGTATTGGTCGACCACAATTTAAGTCCAAGTTTATACAATTTTCACACCTTCAAAATGATTAATTTGGCGATATTTGAACACCAAAACCTTAATCGCTTTATTATCAGGAATTTAAGATTAATCACATTATTGCCTGA
>CAZPFH010000121.1:0-2378 GCA_964585825.1 uncultured Candidatus Peribacteria bacterium | reverse complement strand
TTATGTGAAAATGCATTAGTTCTTAAATTCGGAAAATTCGGAAAATGACAAAAAATGCAACCTTTTTTTGTAGTACACGTATGGTATGTATGCAATATAAGTCAATGATGACCCATTTCGGTAACATATTTTTAAAATTAAATCGCAATGTTTATATCGTATAAATAACATACACATTAAACAGAAAAAAAGATTTTTGGGTGAGGAAATGGGATGCATTTAGTGCATACGCTAAAAAACCAAGGTGAGAAAAAAAATGAATGAAATCATAAATTTGTATGTGACGAAACAACAAAAACAGCAACTAAAGAACGAAAGTAATGCAACCGGGCTCAGTATGTCTGCCATTGTAAAAATATTGATCAACCAACATTACCGGGGTATCGATCATCATGAAAATTAAAAAAATGGGCTATGAAGGGGTCGAGTTTGGAGACTGCCCCTTCATTTCCTTTTCCGCAAAAACCCCAAAGCAAAAACAAAATAGTCCACACTCTGGGGGTGTTATTTATACACAATAACCCCATCATTTTTAAACCTTTTTGTGAATACGGCGACATCCACGACTTTTGTCGAGCTCATCATATTTCGATCAATGAAGCATACCATATCCTTTTGAAAGAATTACAAAAGACGGAGCCATAATCCTTTTTAGGAGGATTGGAACGAATGGAACGAATCGATATTTTACCCTATAAAGGGTGCTTCGTAGATGTTGGGATACCACATTATGTGATCTCTGATCGGCTTTTTTATCAAAAGGGTATTCTCGAAGAAATATTAGCAGATGAAATCAAATTACACTTAGAGAATGGAGTAAAAATCATTCCCTTCAAACAGATTAAAGAAATACGATTATTGGAGGGTTCCCAATGAAGACAACAGTGCAACTTCCAATCTTAAGATTCTATGCACGGAATGTCACAGGTTGCGATTCATGGGACATATACTTGTCATTTTTGACGTCTAAACAACTTAATTTTATACGTTATGACCGGCGACCATCCCAGGGGGCTAACTAATGGTAGCGAAATCCAGCATAAGCAAAAAGGAATTGGAAGAACTGCAGAAAAAACAACTAGCAAATAGAACCCCGGAAGAAAAAACAAAGGCGTGGACGACCGAGAAATCGCATGGAAAATATATCAGGATCGAAAAGAACAAGAATATATTGAAAAACGGCATAAAGAACAAAAAAAGTCCAAAAGTGGACAAAAAGAGCCATTAACCACCGCTGAAATTCTAAAAACCGGAATTACGCCAGAAGAAAAAAAACAAGCATTGAAATCTTTGAAAGACCCTGCATTACTATCCGACATACTCAAAGAACTAAATAAAGATCACATCGGAGACAACAAACAAAAAATGTTTTTATTTTGCGATAGTTGCTCCAGTCGATTAAAACCAGATTACCGTTTCAGCAGTGCATTAACAGGAGATACCTCAGAAGGAAAAACAAACCTTTGGAAAACCATCAATAAACATCTACCCAATGACTGGTATCTTGATTTAACAAGGATAACTGCTGCAACACTAGAAGACGATGTAAGCGAATATAATCTTATATATTTCGGTGAAAGCGGTGCAAACAAGAACCTTCTAGAACAAATAAAACAAGCAGTAGAAGACGGTATGGATGTACTCAAAAAAGATTTGAGAAACGATAATAAAACCGCTAGGCGAGAACAACAGCCACGAAAAGTTGGTATTTATTCAACCACAAAAAACCCTAAAGATAAGGAATTACAGAGCCGATATTGCACTATAAGCGTCCATGGTAACGAAACCAAATATAGACAAGTAAACACGAACACATTATACACAGCATCGGATTTTATAGCAGAATTAGAACGAGATAAGCGCTCCACTCAATCAACGTGGATTAAAAAATGTCTCCAATCACTGGAACCTTATGACATCATAACTATTCCCTATGCACCATTATTTAGCGTGAATAGTCGAAGTGGGAGATCACAACGTGACCTTAAACGATTTCTAAATCTAATACGATCTATAACTTGGATTCATCAGTACCAACGAATAAGTTTTGAATATCAAGATAAAAAAATACTTGTTTCTTCCCCTGAAGACTTTTTCAATGCCTTAACGATTGGAAAAGAAATTTTTGACCAAAGCCTTAGTGGTCTAGGCCCAAGATTGCAAGAGGTAATCGATGCGTATGATGAGTTGCGAAAAACTGGTGTTATCCAAAATATTGATACGGATGCACCTCCCCTTGATTGGATCGAGAGAAATGAACTTCAAAAAGCACTTGGGGTTAGCAGAGATACCGTCAAAGAACGGACTGAGGCGTTAAGTGACCTTAACATTTTTCGTATCTATTCTAAAAGTAATCGTGTGTATGTTGCCTTTGCAGA
>CAZPFH010000120.1:0-2380 GCA_964585825.1 uncultured Candidatus Peribacteria bacterium | reverse complement strand
TATATTATTTTATACCAATATCTTCAAGATACTATTTGGGGGCACTAGATCATGAAGATATGTTATATAGATGAAAGCGGACATTGCGGCGAAAAATATGATTCTAATCAGCCGGTAGAAGTTCTATGTGGAACTATCACTGATTTATACAGGCTATTTAAAACCCAAAGACAACACTATGAAATATTACAAATTTTGACCGATATAGGCCTAACAATATCAGAATTAAAGGCAAGTGAAGTATACCGTGGTAGAAAAAGCTGGAACGGTATTGATCATCAATTGAGAGATCACATAATTAACCTTATACTACAATGGAGTGTTGACCGTTCATGCAAATTTATCGTATGCCCTATTGATACCAATAAGTTTTTTTCTCAAAAAAAGTCAGGTTGTACATTTTGCAGTTTTTTCAAATACCCATGGGAAGCTGGAGCTATGAATATAGTTCTTGCCATCCAAAGAAACAATAAATCCATCAAGAACAATAAAGGAAAAACTATTGTTATTTTTGATGAATTGAAAGACCATGATCAAAGATTTTTGTCCTTTTTTGAAAATGATCTTGCCTTTACTGATGGGTATACTGGATACAAACCAAAACCTCGGTCAAGAATTCAACCGCAACGCCTAGACCAAATAATTGATATCCCACATTTTTCGAAGTCCCATCTTTCTGTCCTTATTCAAGTCGCCGATTTTGCGGCATATATTGTAAACAGATATCTTCTTCTTACATGCTATGGCCTTTCAGAGACATATAAAGGAGAGCAGAATAAAATTGAGACATGGTATTGGACTATCGGAAGTAACTTAATTACCCATACATCTATAGATGCTCCAGGTAAAGATCAACTTTGCTGTTATTTTAGAGAAATAAGGCCTAATGGATGGACAGCTAGGGAATGCAGCAATATGTGTTAGGACCAAATAATTTTATGAGCTACAAAAACAACTAAGTTAAATTTCCTAATATTTGATGGAGGAAAAAAATGGCAAACAAACCAGGTCCCCAGCCAGACATTAAGTTCTGTCCCGTTTGTAAGGAAAACCTTGTAAATGTTCCTAGAAATAAAATGAAGTCAAAGGGATATCTTAGAAAAGACGGGTCTGTCTCTGAACATACACATACATACGATTGCCATAAATGCGGTAACAGATTTGAAATTAATCAAGCCAGATAATCACTCATAATATAATAATTCAGCAATAAAAGAAATATCTGTACTTCATCAATTCACTTTAATGATAGAGTAAATTATGCAATCATTTGATGAAATTGAACTAAATCTCCCCGAGCTCCCAAGTGAAGATGAATGGAGGAAGCACATAAATGGACTAACGGGTATTGAAAGGGATCTTGGTATTATCCGGGCAAAGGGTTATAATTTACTTGGGGATTTTGATGAGCCCAAAGCTAGCTTTGAGCGAATAGCGTGGTTAAACTTCTGGTCAAAGACTATGACAGCACTCGAGTCAGCTACCAGCGCTTATCAGTATGGATCGGACTGGGTGCTCCAAACTATATCAAGATCCACCTTTGAATGGAGACTTCATGTTTTAGTAATATTCGAGCCTCTTTATGACGTTGTAAAACTTGAAAAAACTAGTGCTAAGATAGTTGTCTTAGACAAAACTCATGAGAATGCTCAAAGAAAAATTGTTGAGAGGTTAAGAGGCTATGCTGCATGGTGTCTATGGAATGATAAGAAATATTTTCAAGAATGCCTTCATCCCAAGACATTAGACGCCGCTTGGGATCCAAGTCCTGCGAAGGAGATTCTTTCTGACGAAGAAGAGCTTGAAAAATATGAATATTTCTTTGGCAAATTGGAAGCGGAGACTGACAGTGAAAAATTGAAACAGGGAAGAGAGCATCAAGAGCGGATTTTAAAAGGCAAAATAGCTAGGATTGAGCAATGGCTTGAAGACCCAAAATTAAAACAATGGCATCAAAGGATAATTGAAATAGCGAGAAAGAAGAAAGGCAATGCATCCTTCTTTAATTTATTTGATCCAAATGCATCTATTGCTAAAAGTTTATATAAGCATGGAATGAGGTTCACATATAATCAATACTCATTAGGTTCTATGGGTATACATGGTTCAACCATGTTTCAGTTTGTTAATATTGGTGAATCAAGCATTACCCCAAAATATCAAATTGGTAAAGATGGCGATGAAGATACATTTAGCTTGATTATGTCTGACTGTAACTGGTTAATTGTTATGCTTGCAGCCATGAATAAATTCGTATTAGAAAATGAAAAGATAAGGTTTTAGCGGAGTTTCCAAACCAAATATGCAAATATTTCGGCTTGCCTATTCAATTAATAGTATGGCTATGCAAATGGTTAATATAGGCGCATAGGGAGCCCCC
>CAZPFH010000119.1:0-2392 GCA_964585825.1 uncultured Candidatus Peribacteria bacterium | reverse complement strand
GATAATACCGATTTTGCTTAAAATTTCCGGAGACAAGCATCCTTAAGTTCGCTAAGCGAACCAACCAAATCCTGTGATTTTAAAGTTTGAATAAAATCACTCTTCGATATGTATCTTAAAAGTCTTGTCGTTGCAAATAAAATAAAATCACCCGATTCAATGGTACCACTGGCTATATTGGCAAAAGTCTCGGTTTGCTGTCCTGTACGATCCGAAAGACCTTCGGAAATAATACTACAGTATCGTTTTCGAACAAGATATGCTTCGGCATCTCCGGTTTGAGAAAGATGTAACTCATTACCGGCAACCACACCGATAATAACATGCAGATTCCCAATAAAATGAGAAACTGTTTCCGCTTTAAATGCATCGATAGCAGCATTTACTTCTTTAAGCGCTTCTTCAAAACGAGTGTAGACATCTTTTTCCAAATCGGAAAAGAAAATTTTTCGTGCAGAATCAAAAATCGTTTCTGCAATAAGCTCCGCATCGGCGGGATTGTTTTGAATCTCTATATTGACAAACAGCTGCCCCGCCTCTTCTTCCCCTTCTCCAAGATCATACGAGTAGTTCTCAAGAAAACTTCCTTCTTCTTTCCCAACAAATAGAAATTCAAATTGATTTCTTAGTTTCATTTTTACCAGGTTTAAACTTCATTTTTATCTTCGTCAACCATAACGGAAAAATACGTGAAGTTCAAGTTAAGCATTCAAAATTAGCCGTTGACACTGCATACGATAATACAGTATCATCCTTTCGCTACATCTCAATTTATTATCTTTTATATAATGCTTGGAAAACTCAAGAAGAAAAAACGGCTCCGAAAACATGGCTTCTTAAAGCGCATGGCTTCTAAAAACGGAAGAAAAGTATTGAATGCAAGAAGAAAAAAAGGACGAAAGAAACTTACCGTGAAGAAAAAGCTGAAATAAGGACTTTACTATTTATGATTGCTCAACAATACCGTCTTAAACGGTGGCGGATACAAAAACTTTTAAAGCAGCCGGGCGGTAAAAAGATCGGATTTTTTATTGTAAAACATATCCCCAATAAAATTGATCATCACAGGTGGAGCATAGTTATGAGCCGAAAAGTCGACAAACGAGCCTCAGTAAGAAATCGTAAACGCAGACAAATATACGAAGCAATACGATTACTAAATAAAGCCTTCCCCACTACATCTCACTCTACACATTTTGACGTTGCATTGATTCCGTATAAACAGATTGTTACTTGCAATTATCAAAAAATACATCAGAATGTTAGCGATATATACAAACACTTAGCATCACTTGCATCATGAAACGACAATTTTTACTCTTCGGTCTATTTTTTATCGCCCTCATGCTTATTTTTCGCGGATGTGGAAGCGATACCAATTTGGAAGCGACACTCGCGGGAAATGATCTTGGCATAGCCGTACCCAGTACCGAGTATAATATGGATGATCTTGTTTCGGTTAAACTCAAAAACAATACCGACAGTGACCTTAAAATAGAAAACGATTGTCCGAGAGAACCTTTAAATGTCTACCGTTACAAAAATGGAGAGTGGATTCAGCTTGAAGCAAATCCAAAAATAAACTGTGAATCCGAAGATGATTTTGTTTTACAACCCGGGCAGGAAATGACACTCGACTACACATCATGGAATCATGCTCTTTTTCATCAAATAGGACGATATAAAATAGGAGCTACAGTTATTGGAGACGAAGAAACTCAAGAATACCAATCAAATGAATTTACCGTAACGGAAAAATCATGGCTTGGCTATATTTGGGGAACATTCCTTTATCAACCAATTTACAATTCTCTTATTTATTTGGTAAGTATTGTCCCGGGATACAACTTGGGAATCGCCATTATATTGCTCACCATTATTTTACGTTCTCTGCTTTTTATTCCGGCACAAAGAGGTTTGGAGTCACAACGAAAATTACAAGAATTGCAGCCGCGGATTAAAAAAATTCAAGAAAAATATAAAAACAATCAAGAAAAAATTGCACAAGAAACATTTGCATTGTATAAAGAACACAAAGTAAATCCTTTTGGTAGCTGCCTACCTCTTCTTTTGCAATTACCAATCTTGATTGCTCTTTTTTACGTCATCAGAACAGGACTTAATCCGGACAACGTATACCTATTATATGAACCTCTTAAAGGTTTTGATCTATCACTTATCAATACCAATTTCTTCGGTATTTTGGAATTACAACAACGGAATATTTTTGTATTGCCGCTAATTGTAGCGGGACTGCAATTCTTCCAATTAAAACTTTCTCTCGCTTCAAAAAAGAAGAAGAAAGAAACAAGCAAGACGAAAAAAGGCAAGAAAGGCGCTGGAGAAGAAATGCAAATGGCGGGTCAAATGATGACATATATAATGCCTGCCA
>CAZPFH010000118.1:0-2425 GCA_964585825.1 uncultured Candidatus Peribacteria bacterium | reverse complement strand
CCATTCAATTTGAAACGGGAACGGAACTGGATACCGCCCTTAACGATTTGCGTTCAGCGGTTGACGCAGCTTCCCTTCCCAACGACGCCAACGACCCAACAGTCGCATCTTTTGATTCAAATCAACAATCTGTAATAACTTTTTCACTCTTAAGTGATCTCTCAAAAGAAGAAATGAAAAAGCTGTCTGAAGAAGTGGAAGACGAACTCAAACAAGTAAATGGCGTTTCCGAAGTTGTCATTATAGGCGCTCGAGACGAACAAATAATTGTCAGTTTAAAACAAGACAGACTGGCGCAATACGATTTAACTATTAACGATGTTGTAAGCGCTATACAATTTTCCAATATAACATTTCCTATAGGTGAAATTAAAAATGACGGATATATTTACGGAATACGTATTGACGCCGAAATTAAATCCGCTCATGAACTCGCCGAAATTCCGATCAAACAATTATTTGGGCAAGATGGAGTAAGCAACAATATACGCCTAAAAGATATTGCCGATATCGAAGAAAAAATTGAAGATTCAACAACCATTGCACGTATTGGGATTAACGCCGAAGATACAATTAAAAATTCCGTCTCACTTCAAATTTACAAGAAGAAAGGAGGAAATATTGTACGTGTAGCCGAAAATGCAAAAGAAAAAATAGAAGAAATACAAAAAACAATTATCCCCGAATCAGTTGAAGTACATATAAGTAACGATAATTCTGTTTTTATTCAGAAAGACTTGCAAACAATGGGGAAAAACGGCATTACAACCGTTATCCTTATTATGATTCTATTATTCATTTTCCTTGGATGGAAAGAAGCCGCTATTGCAGGCATGAGCATACCTTTTGCCATGTTGATAACTTTTGGTGTGTTATATATAGCCGGTGAATCTTTAAACGGTATTGCACTTTTTTCTCTGGTTTTCGCACTGGGACTGCTTATTGATAATGCAGTTATTATAATCGAAGGAATCTACGAAAATCTTCGTAATAATAAATATACTCCATATGGAGCCGCAATTTTAGGTATACACGAATTCAAGTGGCCTATTATTGCAGGCACATTAACAACTGTTTTTGCTTTTCTCCCAATGTTAACCATTAGCGGTATTATGGGTGATTATATGAGTGTCATACCTATCACCGTAACGGTTTTGCTTCTGGCTTCACTTTTTGTAAATCTTTCTATAACGCCAACACTTGCCTCTAGATATTTAAAAACGGGAAGTAATCGTAATTTGTTTAGTGGCCTGCAAAGATGGTATCGGTCGTTTATAACAAGCGTAATTCACTCTAAATCGAAAAAAATCATAACACTGGTCATTATGGTTTGTGTAATGGCCGTTAGTTTTTCCCTGCCAATAACCGGTGTATTAAAAACAGAGTCGTTTCCCATAAGTGATTTTGATTTCTTTTTTATTGATGTTGAAACGCCGCCGGGCACCGTCATTAAAGAGACGGAAAGAGTTACCGCTCACGTTGAATCAATACTTCTTGCAGAACCTGCGGTAAAAGATTTCACAACAAATATAGGAACCAATGCCGGCGGAGCAATTCGTGGTTCACTTTTTACCGCAACACGTAGAAATATTGAAAATATTGCAAATATTACGGTAAATTTGGTTGATCCGAAAGACAGAGAAAAGAAAAGTTATGAAATTGCCGAAGACATTCGCCGCAAAGTAAAAGCAATTCAGGGAGCGGACATTATGATAACCGATCTTCAGGGAGGCCCGCCAAGCGGAGCTCCGATATTTATTGAATTAACAGGGCCCGAGCTTTATAAACTGGAAGAATTGTCTGAAAAAATAAAAGGAATGCTGGAAACAATAGAAGGTACACTGGATGTTGATACTTCAGTTGAACAAGGTGCGGGAGAATTCCTTATAACGGTAGACAGAGAAAAACTTAATTTTTATGGTATTGCAGCAGGCCAAGTTGGAACAATACTTCGTGGCGCACTCGAAGGAATAACGGCAACCGAAATACGCAAAAATGGGAGTGATATAGATGTTATCGTTCAATACGCATTAAACAGAAACGAAAAAGATGATCTATCTCTTGATGACTTAAAGACAATTACAGTTACATCACCTGTTGCCGGAAATATACCTCTAAGCTCACTTGTAAACATTGATTTCTCACAAAATGTAACAAGTATCAGCCACTTAAATACTGAACGAGCCGTTTATATTTCAAGCTTTGTACAAAACAGAACTTCTGCGGAAATTATTGATGACCTTTTTGCAAAACTTGAAAACGATCCACTTCCGCAAGGATATACAATCAGCTACGGAGGCGAATTGGAAGAAATCACCAAGTCGTTTAAAGATTTGGGGATGTCGCTCATTATAGGTTTGATTCTCATAGCAATGCTTTTGGTACTCCAATTCAAATCATACAGACAACCGTTTATTATTTTACT
>CAZPFH010000117.1:0-2479 GCA_964585825.1 uncultured Candidatus Peribacteria bacterium | reverse complement strand
AAAGGACTGAAAAGTGCGATTAAACAAAAGCTGATTCGTCATGCACGTGCAATCATCACGGTATCCCGGGCGAATAAGAAAACGATGGAGCACCTCTTCCCCGCTATGAAAGATACGCTACATACTATTCATAACGGTATTGATGTTACCTGGTTTGAATCGCAACTTTTAAGTTTTTCGGACAGAAAACGAAACGAATACCGGGAAAAAACATTTAGCGCTGAAGAAAACGATACCGTTATACTCAGTGTTGCAGAACTGCATGAGCGAAAAGGCCTGCAATATCTGATTAAAGCGTTTTCAGAAGTGAGAGAAACGTGTCCACGGGCTATTCTTGCGATTGCAGGAAGCGGTCCCCTGCGAAACGATCTTGAAAAACAGGCTATGCGCGAAGGCGTTATGGATCACGTTCGATTCCTGGGCTTTCAAAAAGATATTCCGCATATTATGGCTGCTTCGGATCTCTTTGTGCTCCCGAGTAAAAAGGAGGCATTCGGGCTGGTTCTGCTTGAGGCCGGCATTGCCCGGGTTCCTGTTGTTGCAAGTAATGTGGGTGGCATTCCCGAAATCATCGATCATGAAAAAACCGGTCTACTTGTTCCCCCGGAAAATCCACGCCGACTGGCAGAATCGATTTTAACAATAATTAATAATAATCATAAAAGAGACCTGTATCGTGAAAACGCCTACAAAAAAGTTAAAGATACGTTTGACGCAAAAATAATGGCAAAAAAAACCGCAAACCTTTATGATAAGGTACTAAACAAGAAACACGTATGAAGACAAAAACCGTATACACCTGCAGCGAGTGTGGCTACCAATCTCCAAAATGGGTTGGTAAATGCCCCACGTGCGAAGCCTGGAATTCATTCAGCGAGCAGGTGCAAGAAAAAAGTAAGATAAAGAGCCGTGCGCGCGTTGAAGCAAAACAAGTTGAAAAGCTCACCGTAAAAAAGTCGAGCAGCTCCGCAAAGCGCATCCCCCTAAAAATGGATGAAGCAAACAGGGTGCTTGGCGGCGGCATTCTTGAAGGAAGCATTACGTTGCTTACGGGTGAACCGGGCATCGGAAAATCCACACTCACCATTCAATTGTGCGACCACATAGCACAGCGCGGAAAGAAAGTGTTATATGTTTCGGGCGAAGAATCGCAGAATCAAATTGCGGGGCGGGCGGATCGTTTGGGAATAAATACCGACGACCTGTTCTTTCTTGCCGAAACCAACACCGAGACCATTTTGGAAAGCATTAAAAAGGAAAAACCGCACTTTGTCATTATCGATTCGGTGCAGGTACTCTTTTCACACGATATACAAAGTACGGCGGGCAGCATTACGCAAGTTCGCCATGCCGCGGAACTGTTTATGGAGTTTGCCAAAACCACCAATACGCCCGTTGTGTTAATCGGGCACGTTACCAAAGACGGAAATCTTGCCGGACCGCGCGTGTTGGAGCACCTGGTTGATACCGTTTTATATCTGGAAGGAGACAGATTCCACCAATTCAGAATACTGCGAAGCCAAAAAAACAGATTCGGCAGCACCAACGAGGTGGGCATTTTCGAAATGCACTCAAAGGGGTTGGTGGAAGTGAAAAATCCGTCGGCGCACTTTCTGGAAGGACGAAAAAAACACGCTATCGGCTCGGCAATCACCGTTACTTTGGAAGGAACACGGCCTATTTTGGTTGAAGTGCAGGCTCTGGCAAACGTAACGCCGTTTGGCTATCCAAAACGCACCGCAACCGGATACGACGTTAACAGAATGCAGCTTTTAATCTCCGTTTTGCAAAAGTATGCAAAAATGAATCTTTCAAATCAGGATGTGTTTGTAAATGTAGTCGGGGGCATGAAAATAAGTGATCCGTCATGCGACCTTGGCGTGTTAATGTCAATCGCCAGCAGCTTTTCACAAAAAACCATTCCAACAGACACCTGCTACATCGGCGAAGTTGGCCTTTCCGGCGAAATACGCTCGGTTCCTCAGCTGGACAAACGCGTTAAAGAGGCAAAAAAACTTGGCTTTAAAAACGTAGTAACCCCGGAGCAAGTTAAAGATATTTTCTCTGCGGTGAAGAGTTTGTAGATTCTGGTCCCGGGATGAATTTTTTTAATTCTTTTTTTAGAATCATTTTAGAAGTAGTTGATAAAATGATTATTGCTTAAAAAGGATAATCAAGTTTAATGAAAAACTACAAAATTAATGTAAAAGGAACCGAAATTATCATTTTCCAACAAAGAGACGATGATTATATTTCACTAACTGATATTGCAAAATATAAGAATCAGAATGACCCGAGATTTGTTATACAAAACTGGATGAAAACAAAATTTACTGTAGAATTTTTAGGTATTTGGGAGCAAATTAACAATCATAATTTTAACCGTGTCGAATTCGACACGGTTAAATACAATGCCGGCAACAATACTTTTGTTCTAACTCCTCTAAAATGGGTCAAAAAAACAAATGCAATAGGTATT
>CAZPFH010000116.1:0-2517 GCA_964585825.1 uncultured Candidatus Peribacteria bacterium | reverse complement strand
GTAAGAGATAATTAGCAATATAATGTCGAGTAGTTATCATGTTAATCCCATCCACTACATTTATATTTGACAAAAAACGTTCGAAATTACTAAAATCAAAGAAGCTTTTCGAGTGGGTTAAAAAAATCAAATGGTTCCTTTTGCTCATTGTATTGGTGATATCTTTAATATGCCTGATAAAAGATTCGAGGTGACAATAGTGCATGTAACCAAAACTTCCATAATATTCCTTGTATTTTCCAGTTTCAATAACCTTTGGGGTATAACCAGCTTTAGTTTTGTGGATTTTTCGATTAAGGTAAATATTGAAATAATGCCAGGGCCGAAATGCTTTTGAGAGCAAATAAAGGGGTTGCGGAAGGGAGGACAGTTCTGTGAAAACAGGTAGTTCCCATACCCCGCTTCCTTTCTGCTCCATTGCAAAATCATCTGGATGCACTTCCCACGGATCGTGGTTTGATACAGAGCCTCGAAAGTCTAGCACACTGCCATCCTCGTATTTTCTGTATCTACCATTAATGATTGATGCGTCACATACAATACCGTGATTCTTGAGAGCCTGAAACAACCCACTAGAGGGCTGGCACAACCAGCCCCCAGCCCTAAAAGAAACTACACGGTAGTTTGTATCGACACCTTGAAGAAGATTTTCAAGGTAGTTAGTGCCCCTACCGATCCATTCGTCAAGAAGCTCGGGCTCCACATGACCAGCATTCCATTTTGAAAAGTCAAGCTGCCAGCGGTCATTATGCATTGTAGCTCCGATCCACTGTGGGTGCAGATGGAGTTGTACGTCGTGACCGCGGGCTACTGCATCTTTTAAGATCTGCTCCCAGCTGGCAGCGTCCCTTTGCCACTTGCTCCCAGGTGAATCCAGCATATTCAGCTGCTGTCCTATTTCAGCGTAAAAGGTATAAGAAGCGCCGAATTTATCACATATGTCCAATACCCGCTTTGCGGGATCAAACATCAGGTCCATCGGAACACCACTGCCGTCACCATTTATCTCCCAGTCATCGTGGAGCATGAGATGGATCACAATTTCACCCATCCAATTATGTCAACGCCGACATAGGCGGCAATTAAACCAATGAACACAAGAGCCACTAAAGGCAGATACTTTTTCCAACGATGATAAGTTGCGATGCCACAGCAAATATATAAGTATGATATCGGCCAGAAATAGGAGGATTTAAACCTCCTATAACTATCTGAACCAAATATGATGGAAATTGATGATAAAATAAAATAAAACAATATTGCAATTAAAACTGGATTTGTTTTCCCATATTTATTTAAGTAAAAAGCACCAAAAAAGAAGAAAGGAAGTAGAAAAGCAAAAAACAAATTATAGTATCCCATCGTAAGGTAATCTAGGCCACCGTAGCCTTTTCCAAGATGTTTAGCTCGATTGATCATTTCTTCTGGGGTGTAAATAAAAGGTGGGTGAAAAAATACCATAAGAACCCCATATGTAAACATCGGAGCGACGATTAAAGGGTTTGAAATTAAATACCGTGCGCTACCAAGCATTCCGCCCTCCCGTGTGCCTACTATTCGTTCTCCTGTTTCAGTTCTACCGATGTGCACTATCCCTTCATCGGTCAAAGGCCGTATTGCGCCAATTTGCTGAAAGACAGGAGCTGAAGATGCAACTAAAAATGTAATTAAAGAGATTGATAATAATAAGGCCTTTTTTATAAAAGGCAGCTTTAAAACTATAAAAGAGGCAAGTATAATTGATAAAAGCATAATTAAAGCAAATTCTCTTCTAAAGGAAAACATCAAAAAAAGGCCTATTAAGGCTATTACAAGGTATTTTAAATTATTACGTGGTACATAATAGTATTTCGTATAACCATATATTGTTAGAGTTGTAGAAAATAGAAGAGATATTTCTTTCAATGCGTGTGCAGTATAGGTAAGAAGAGGTATGCAAAACAAAATCAAAAGAAAATAGGATTTTATTAAGAAATTGCTAATCAAAATATGTTTGGCGATATTGATCCATAAAACAACAGAAAGGCTAAATAAAAGAACTTGATAAAGCTTAGGAATGAGTACGTGTTCACCAAATATAAATAGCTGTGAAGCCATTACTACTGAATGATAATGATCAGTTATCACATGCTTTAAAGCATATCGGCTAAAGTTGCTTTTAGCAATAAAGGCAGCATCTAAATAATAAAGTGCGGAGTCACGTGAAAACAAACCTACAGCACCTCTATGAGCATCAAGTCCCATTGAAATCCAAATACTATAATAGGTAAGGCACCATATCATTGATACAAGAAATGATACAATATAAAAATAAGTATTTTGTGATTTCATGTCAGTTTCTATGATAGAAAAAAGAATGAAACCTATAGTAAAGTAAATGAAAATAGCGATGATTATATTGATAAGCATTATAAAACTAAAATAGGATAAGTTTATTAAGAGAAAAAAAGCGGATTATCAATAACATTGTACGGTAATATCAATGAATTTCACTTTTGTATATTGATAAAATAGTTA
>CAZPFH010000115.1:0-2553 GCA_964585825.1 uncultured Candidatus Peribacteria bacterium | reverse complement strand
CCCTTTTTTGTTAATATAACGAAGTTGTGCATTATGAAATGAATTGAAGCGATCGGTCTTGTGATCGGTATAAAGTGTATATTCATGTTGTTCATCCAATTTGAGCAAAGCACGTGTCAGGTGGAATGCATAATACCCCTTCCCCGCTTTATTGTTTCCCGTTTCTCGAATATCAATGCCGATTTTCATAACACAGTACGTTAAAGCCGTTATAACTATACCCTGTACCTCTTTTTTTTGACACCCCTCTTTACATTTTCGGTTCCTGTGTTATCTTTTAAATCGTTATATATACCTAATATTTTTATCGTGCCGGCTCAACGTATACAAGATAAAATCAAATCGTTACCTACAGCGCAAAAGCTTATAGGGATCGGTTCTGTTATTGCCATTATCAGCTCATTTCTAACGTGGTATCGTGATATCGATGCTTTTGATAGAGGAGGGGCGTATTTGGGGATTACCGGACCACTGTATTTGATTGGCTATATTATTATTTGTTTAAGTGCGTTTACATTAGCAATGACTGTTTTTCATCTTCTTGAAAAAAAGGTTCCTTCATTGCCCATTAAAGAATCAATGGTTTACATTCTTAGTGGAGCTACATCGATCTTTTTGCTTATACTGGCAAATTCAATTTATTTCCACCCTCAATTTGGATTAAATATAACTTCAAAAGAATATGGATTGGGGATGATGCTTGCTTTTATCGGCTCGGTTGCTATTACAATGGGAGGTGCACTGCAAAACAGAGAACGTGGCACCAGTCGTCTTATTAAAGAATTCCAGCAAGAAGCGCGAAGTCCGGAAAAAGAAGTTGATCCGGTTGTTGAATTAAATAATTTTCAAAAGAGCAGGAACGGCAAAAGCAAAGCCTTGGAAGCAAGATAGAACATGAGAAAAAAGAAAATGTATCATCTAAACCGACGGTTCAGCGGGAAGAAAAGCCAACAATTACCCCGCAGAGTCATCAATATGACGGAGGGCGAGTTTATAAAGCTAAGTCGGAAGCAAAACCCGAGCAGACAAGTGTTCGGCAAGAACCATATCCGGATGTCTCTCAGTTGCGAAGGGAAAAACAAAAAAGACCCGTTTCTGAGAAAAAAGAAGAAAAAGTTAATCCAAATTCGGTGATAAGAATGGACCTCTAAAAACAATACCCGCTTATGGCTAAATCAAACACTCAACCATTTGGTGAAAATATTAAATATTATTGCAAGGATTGCGAAAAGTTTATCAACGGTAAGCAAGTAGGAAGAAAGTATGTATTTCGCTGCCCTATTTGTAATACAAAAAACGTGGCTTTTGGTACAGAAAAAAGTTTAATAAATTTCTTTCATTTGGATGAAAAGAAGCAGGAAGAAGAAAAGACTGAAAAGAATGCAAAAGAGCAAAAAGGTGTAAAAAAATAATTTAGTCTTATTTTAAGAATTCTTTAATACAAAGCGCTAAAGTAGGCGTAGAAAATTTCCTATTGACAGGTGAGCACATACTCACCTATACTCGAGTCACATAATAATTATTTTTCTAACTTTATGGTTTATGACAAATCAAAAAAATGAGCGTAAAAAAGCGATCGATTTAGCGTTATCACAAATTGAAAAATCACATGGAAAAGGTTCCATTATGAAACTTGGTGATGCGAAAAGAGTTGCAATCGAAACTATTCCAACCGGATCTTTATCTTTAGATATAGCGCTTGGTGGCGGTGTTCCTCGTGGGCGTATTGTTGAAATTTACGGTCCGGAAAGTTCCGGAAAAACAACTTTGAGTTTGCATATATTGGGAGAAGCGCAAAAAAAAGGAGGACAAGCTGCATTTATTGATGCAGAGCATGCGATGGATCCCGAATACGCATCGCGTATAGGCGTTGATACCTCTAATTTATTGGTTTCTCAGCCTGATAGTGGAGAGCAGGCATTGGAAATTGTAGAAACATTGGTGCGGTCGAATGCACTTGATATCATCGTGGTAGATTCTGTTGCGGCTTTAACGCCACGTGCTGAAATCGAAGGTGATATGGGAGACGCACATATGGGGTTGCAGGCGCGCTTAATGAGTCAGGCGCTTCGCAAACTCACATCATCTATAAGTAAATCTAAAACGACAGTTATCTTCATTAATCAGATTAGAATGAAGATTGGTGTTATGTTCGGTAATCCCGAGACAACAACAGGAGGAAACGCACTTAAGTTTTATTCTTCGGTTCGAATGGAAATTCGCAGTAAAGGGAAAATTGAAAACGGAACAGGTGAAGGGAAAGAGGTTTCTGGTAATCGGGTGCGTGTAAAAGTTGTGAAAAATAAAGTTGCACCACCGTTCAAGACTGCGGAATTTGACATTATGTACAAAAAAGGAGTTTCATTCGAGGGGGATTTGGTTGACCTTTCTTCAAAATATGAAATTACTCGCAAATCAGGTTCGTTTTACAGCTATAAGGAATTAAAACTTGGTCAAGGTAGAGAGAACGTAAAAGAGTTCTTAATGAAAAACAAGAAAGTTGCAAAAGAAATTGAAAAACTAACTGAACCAATAAGAAAAGATATGGAAGGA
>CAZPFH010000114.1:0-2571 GCA_964585825.1 uncultured Candidatus Peribacteria bacterium | reverse complement strand
GTTTATCCATGACAAATTTTCTTTTAAAACTGAGCTTTCCACCATACTTAACAATAGACTTTGTTAAATCAGCGGTTTCACGGTCCGATAAGCCACGGGTAAAACATCCGGCTACAAAATACGTCATTTCAACATCGGAAAGGTCATCATTAACAATATCTTTGACGATAATGTCCATTTCTTTTGCCGTTAGTCGTTCTCCTTCGAGTTTTTCTTTAATGTGCTGATTGGCTTGGGGCTTGGGTGCAACTTTTACTTTAATGGTGTTTCTACTGGTAACACCAAGCTTATCCCATGTTTCCGAGAAAAGCCCGATTTGGTTATCTTTGAGCTCTTTGTCGTCAGTGATATCGACAATAGCTGTAAGTTCTTTTTTCCCTACAAATAGGTCAACACGTTCTGCGGGGCGGATGTCGAGTTTTTTAGCGCTTGTCTCATTTATAATTGCAACATAGCGATGTCCCACTCGAATAGGGATCCTTTTTGGTTTAAATGACATCATAATAAATAATGGTTATGTTTGTATATTAATTAAGGTAGTTAGATATTTCTCGAGCCATCTGCTTACCTTCGTTTGCTTTTATAACGAAAACATGGACATCACTGTTTTTTTCATGGATAGTTGCAAGGTTCGCACGATTTTTTCTGCTATCGAGTTTTATTCCCAGATGACTTAAATAAGAACATATGTCTCGCCTCAAATACCAAGCGTTTTCACCTATCCCCGCTGTAAACGACAGTGCATCAAGGCCGTTTAAAGCAGCGGCGTATGAACCGATCTTCAGTGCGATATCATAGGCTAGTTTTTCCAAGGTAAAGAGTGCTTTTTTTTGTTTTTTTTGAGCTTTTGCCCATATGTCACGAACATCCGAACTTTTTTCGCTTAATGCTTGAATTCCGCATTTATTATTTAAAAGGGAATCCATCTTGTTTGTATCGATATTAAGTTTTTCCATCATATATAAGGGTAAAGCGGGGTCTACAGAGCCGCTTCGCGTGCCCATTGGAACGCCTTCGAGCGGCGTAAATCCCATACTGGTATCAACACAAATGTTGTCTTTGATTGCACTTAAGCTTGAACCGTTTCCAAGGTGGCATGTGATAATTTTACCTTTGTTTTTGCCGAGATGATTATATGTTTGATGAGCTACATATCGATGATTTGTTCCATGAAACCCATATTTCCTTACATGATACGTTGTATACCAATCTCTTGGCACAGCATATCTATAAGCTTTTTCGGGTATTGTTTGATGAAAAGCCGTATCAAAAACAGCAATATGAGGTGCATGTTTAATATATTCTTTTGCAGCATAAATGCCTTCCAAATTAGCCGGATTATGCAGAGGTGCAAGTTCCGATAACGCTTCAATATTACGAATAACCGGTACTGTTAATTTTGTTGCTTTTGTATATTTTTCTCCACCATGAACAACCCGATGTCCTACAGCATCGATTTCTTGCAATGTATCGACGACTCCAAATTCAAACAATATATTGATAGCTTCTTTTAAAGCTTGTGTATGTTTTGGAATTCGTTTTTTATATTGAAGATGTTTTTTACCTGCCGAGGCTTCGAAAAAACATGATGACCGTCCAATGCCGTCTACAATTCCTTCATACAATGTTTCGAAACTTTCATTAGCATGTATCAGTTGAAACTTAAGAGATGAAGAACCGGCATTTACGATAAATATTTTCACGATTTACATTTTTATTAAATGATTGCATTTTACTCGGTCTTCTTGAGCTTCCAACGAAGTAAAGGCTACAAGATTAACTATGTCCTTATAATTGCACCCCCGTGACAAGTCGTTAATCGGCTTGTTAAGCCCTTGCAGTATTGGTCCGACCGCTTTGGCTCCGGCAAGGCGTTCAACGAGTTTATACGCAATATTTCCCGCTTCAAGATTGGGGAAGATGAGTATGTTTGCATTTCCTTTTAATGTTGACTCAGGGAACTTTCTCTTCGCTACCTTTGGCACCAGCGCTGCATCAACTTGCATTTCTCCTTCTATGATTAATCCAGGATCCAGTGCTTTTACCATTGCAGTTGCTTCTCTTACTTTATCAACATGCGGATGATCTGCTGATCCCGCAGTGGAAAACGATAACATTGCGATGCGTGGTTCAAGGCAGAATTTACGTGCTGTTTTAGCCGTATCTATAGCTATATCGGCAAGTTCATGCGAGTTCGGTTCAATAATGACTGCTGTATCGGCAAATAACAACAACCGTTTTTCGAGTAAAAGAAAATAAACTCCCGATACTTTATGAAATTGTTCTTTTGTTTTAATAATTTGTAATGCCGGAAGGATAGTATTGGCTGTAGGATAGGTGGTTCCCGACATCATACCATCAGCTTCATTAAGTTGAACCATCATGGTGCCAAAATAATTAAAATCCTCCACGGTTTTAAGTGCTTTTTCTTCTGTCATTCCTTTATTTTTTCTCAGTTCATATAATGCTTCGGCATATTCTTGTTTTTTCTTTGATTGCGGATCTACAATCGTTAGTTTGTCGAATGGAACAGTAATGGAATTTTCAGCGGCCAGCGCGATGAGGGCTGTG
>CAZPFH010000113.1:0-2787 GCA_964585825.1 uncultured Candidatus Peribacteria bacterium | reverse complement strand
ATTCACGAAACACTACTGACGAATGGGCAACCAATACGGCAACAGCACTGGTGCAGACAACGTCTGACAACGAATATTATGAAATCGTATGTCGCGGTGAAGGGTCTGGTGTAAATGCTGATTCCGCAAACACAGTTGCCAATCAATCATGGACGCTTGTTGAGAAGAAGTAACGATTTATACGACGTTCGGTGTCACTGCATAAAGAAGGTGCCACGTGTCGCCTTTATCTTTTTCAAGGCATACCAACCCCCCTTGCACAAAACGCACCGGCTCTTCGTCTTGTGTGTGCGCCAGCAGGAATGAGGTCATTTTACTCATAAACGGAAGATGCCCGACAAGCATTAGATTTCCTTGATAATATTCGAGCGTATCAAGCCATTTGGTAATATCATCAAGTGGTTTTAATCCGTCTTTTTCTTCTATTTCGTGCGGTGGTGAAAGATACTTGGCCATTATCTCAGCCGTTTGTTTGGTACGCAGCTTTACACTGTGAAATATTTCATCAACGGTAACGCCGGCTTGTTGCGCCCACTTTGCTACAGCTGCGACATCGGCGATTCCCTTTTCCGAAAGTGGCTCTGAAGGATCTTGTTCTTCAGGGATTTGTTGTCCGTGTTGGACGAGAAAGAGCTTCATAATACTGTTTTAGAAAATGGTAGTCCCAAGGGGAATCGAACCCCTGTTTCCAGGATGAAAACCTGGTGTCCTAACCACTAGACGATGGGACCTTATTATTAAACAGCAAGAAAAAGTATATAGAAAAGCCCTTGAAAGTCAACTATTTTCATTATCTATTAAAATACTGTCACTTGGTTTTGTCATGGTATCGATTTTTTCGGTTTCTTCAAGATGTACCATGGATCGAGCTTCCATAACTTTCATTCTTAGCTCTTTATTTATGTTGTCCAGTTCTTCGTTTTGTAGAATTAATTGGGAGTGGACGTAGCCTTTTTGTGCCGAATTACTCGTATTTAATAAAAAAACTATACTAAGCACAACGGTAATAAGAACAAGACCAAACATCAATGTCACAATAGCTTTTCGTATCTCCTGTGAAAGAGGAGTACGCTTGCGTATTATTTTACTCCCATATTTTCGCTGTATAATATCATGCATTTTTAGGGTTGCTTTATTATTTCATATTCAATCCAAATAATGCCGCTTCCCAAGTGGGCTATACTATCAAATGCACTTTTCGATAAATCAATTGAACGACCGGTAATATATGGGCCGCGATCATTAATTCGGACATCAACGGATTGTCCGTTGGCAAGGTTGGTAACTCGAACAATGGTTCCAAACGGCAATGTCAGGTGCGCTGCCGTTAATTCAGATGCGCGGTACGGTTCGCCGGTAGAAGTGCTGCGTCCTTCCAAATAATCGCTGTAATAACTTGCTTTGCCAAAACGGTGTCCTTCTTTGCTTCGAATATAACGATAAACAAGTTCGGCAAATCGTGAACGGATCATTTCTTTATTTGGATTAACCGTATTGCTCATTGTGTAATAAATGATTTCTCGAATTTTGGCTTCAAGAAGATAGGGAGCAAACCATGCGTTTATATCTACATCGGCAAAAGGTTTTTCGGTTACTTCCGGCAAGAGGATGTCATCACTTTCCATAATCATTTTAAAGCTTTCAACACGATTAACTGTCTGGCCCGGCTTAAAAGACCCGTCTTCATATCCTTCTACAATATCCAATTCAACACCTTTTTTAATATACGGATAATACCAAACACTTTTATATATATCGGTAAATGTTAAAGGATTATCCTTGAAATATATTCCTCCGAGAGAATTATTTGTTATGTATTCCTGCGTAATAAGCTTTTGTGCTTCAAGAATCATTTTTAATGCTTCGGCACGATTTACCAGATTATCGGGTTTGAATGTGCCGTCTTCATAGCCATCAATAATATCGTTTTCCGAAAGATATTTTAGCGCAACATATTCAGGATGCCCAATATCAACGTCTGTATATATAGCTGTCTGAATTTCCGTTTCTTGGGTTTCTTGTTCTTGCGCATATACAAACGGAACGGAACAGAGTATTCCGCTGAGCAGCATGACTCCAATAAAATATTGTTTAAGCCTCATACACGATGGTAACTTGTCTGTGATCACCATCACCGATGCTTTCGGTTTTTACATCATCATAATCGGAATTGGTGACATGAAGATGAACAACCCTTCTGAAATACGGTGACATTGGTGGAAGTACTTGTGCTTTCTTGGTCTTGCGTGCCATATCTATTTTCCTGTCGGCAAGATTGATTACGTTTTGTTCTTGTCTCTGACGATAATTGTCAACATCAAGCAGGATATTGAAATCAGCTTTTGTCTTTTTCCATGCAATAACTTTTAACAAGTGTTGCAACGAATGTATGTTTTCTCCGTGAAACCCTATTAGCATACTGGGATCTTCCGTTTCAATGTTGAGCCGATATAAGTCGGTACCGTTTTGGTCTTCTTTTTCAATAAGGACTTCATCAAACGGAGCTTCTAATTTTACCAATATTTGTTCAAGGGTTTCTTTGAGAATATTATCTATCTCCATCTTTTTCTATAATTAATAAAATAATTTTTGTAATACTCAGCATGTATTATAACAGGTAATTACTTTTTTTCTATAACTCGCACCTTTGCTTTATTCTTATTGCTTTTTTTTGCAACGCGCTTATTAACATACAGTTGTTGAGCGATTCCAAAAATTGTTGAAGTTCCCCAGTAAAGACCTACACCCGATGGAACAGATGCCGTGAATAGAGCAATCATGGCAGGC
>CAZPFH010000112.1:0-2793 GCA_964585825.1 uncultured Candidatus Peribacteria bacterium | reverse complement strand
ATAATTTTTTCTTCAAACGTTTTGCTCTTCGTATCTTTGAAACCAACGTATCAAAGCGTTCTTGTGTCATTTTTCGTGAACCGATCTTCTCGCGTGAAACACCAACGCCAAGTGCGCCGAGAATCATACCTCCCACCGAAAATCGTTTCCCTGTAAACGTTTTTTTGATAGTTTTTTTAATTTTAAAGAAACTGTCCAGCACCCACATAGCTATCGGAGCTAACGGACCGAAGAATTTTTCAACTTTTTCTTCCAGACGCTTATACGCTTTATCTTCCATGGCTTTCACTCCCGTTTCCGCTTCTTCAAGTTTTTTTCGTGCCTTCAGAAGCTTTCTGCGCAACGCACCGCGGGCAAGTTTAACTTCTATATTGTCGTTTTCATCAACACGTATATCCAATTTTGCTTTTTCATTTTCATCAATGGCCTCCTGAATAAGCTCGTTACTGTCGATAAGCCGATGGATGGTATCACGCATATAACGACTTCTGATTTGAGCAAGCTCCTTGGCTTGTTCTTTAGGTATTTTGCGTTTTATTAAAGCAGTTTTAATCTTCTTTTCAACAATATCAAGATATCCCTTTTCCAACTCGACATACTCAACAGCGGGCGGAATACCGCTTACATTATCAACCATACCGGCCGTTCTTTGTAGTTTTGTATCCTTGGAAAGATGTTCCGCTCCTTTCTCTGCTAATCGTGTATCAATAAGCTCTTTTCGAAGGGTTTTTTCATCAAATGTATCAATATAATCCATCATGATTTTCTTTGTCTTCTTTTTATTGAACGCATGCCATGTTTTGGTGAGCTTATCATTTTTAATTTTTAAATACCCGCCAAACCACTTCTCCTTAATCTCGGCCCCTTGAATAGGCATAATATAAATCTTCTTACGTTCCGGCACGTACCGATATAGATAATTGCCGGTACCTTTCCCGTACGCATATGATAAAAGGTTAACAATCTCCTGCGACGGGTTAACCCAAACGTTGTGCGGCTGTTTTTTAAACCAGGCAAGAATGTTTTTTCGCACCGTAGTTTTTCCCATATTGTTTAACTCTTTTTTACAAGTATCAATAGTATTAAGCACTTCTTTTTCCTGATCCGGCGTAAGACCGCTGTCATTCTGCTTTTTATATTCTTTTCGTATATACTTTATAGCCTTATGCAAGAAGATCTCGCCCGTATATTCATCTCCATATCCGCCTCCCTGCAACTTCTTCTTTGCTTTCCCCAAAAACTTGTCGGGGATGACCGTGTCTGCTTCTATATCATTTTTTTGTTTCTCGTCTTCATCCACCGTCCACCATCCGGTAACAGTATATGTTTTATAATTTACAGAGTCAGAAAAAGCACTCGCTAAATGGTGAAGAAGCGAAACAGTTCTTAAAAACCCGCCTTTATATATTTTTATTTTCCGCGATCCGTAATAAAAACCAAGTTTACCTCCCGCTCGTTTTTTTGAGAAGAAAGTCCGAAGAGGCTTAAGCGAAAACGCACTTCCGTTCCAACACGACTTGTATACCCTCAGCGCCTCATCTTTACTCCAATGTTTCTCAATTAATCCCAAAAGCAAAAAGGCTTCTTTTCTTTCAAATGAATTTTTTAAATGAAGCATAGGAAGATACCGAGGCGACTCATTACGTATCTTATGCTGTTCACGGTCGTTATTCTTAAGCCATAAGGCATATAAATTTTCTCGTTTGTTTTTTTGTGTTGCCTGTTCAAGATCACGTGCCAAATGTGATAAATCTTTATTATTAACGGCATAATCAAAGAGTTTATCAACAAATTGCTCCGCCTGTTTTTTCCTTTCCTGCGGCGTCAAATGCGCTTTATGAGCAGCCAGTTCTTTCTTTGTATTTTCAATAATTTTCCGCTTTAAACGATCACGTTTTTTGCCGGTTAATTGAATGATTTCATTACGTAATTTGCGTAATTTCTCAAGCCGTTTAGCTCGATACCACTTAAGAATTGTTTCCCGCGAGAGAACGCTTTTGTCGTGAGCTGAAAGTTTTTCTTTTGATTGTGTTGTAGGCATGTATTTTTATTTTTATTTTTGTTTTTGTTTTTTTAAACTTTTTCTATTTTTGCTCCTTTAGGCAATACCGTCCCTTCGGGGATCGTGTCATTTTTTGCTATGACAATTTCTTTGTCTTTATACATAAACTTGTCAGATGATGACGACTTACCAAATGAAAAAAGACCTGAAAAAAATGAAGATTTCTTTTCCTTTTCTTCGCCATCTTTTTCTTTAGCGGCTTCATCAAGTGTTTCACCATTAGCGACAAATGTTTTTGAAAGTTTAATACCTTTTCCTTTCGGAATAGTGATTTTATAATCTGTTAATTTAATATCTTTTTTGGTAATTTCCTGATCTTTTTTTAGCACGCCATCATTTTTCTTTGCCAATTTTTCCAACGCTTTTGTTGACGATATCCCTTTACCGCTAAGAACACGTCGACCAAGCTCAACCGAAGTAATACTGGTAGCAATCCACAAGGCCGCTGATTTTTTACCTGTTTTGAGATAGTTCAACATATCTTCTTTTAAATCAACACCGAAGAATTGGAGTATCGTCCCAAGCGGCCCCATTTTCTTTAAAATAGCCTTTGTTTTTTGATCGGCCAAACTATCAACATTCCCTTCTTTAGCCGCCTCTTTTGCTTTTTTGGCAAGTTTTGAATATTTCACTTTATCTTTTGTGCTGGCAAAAGCAACTTCAACATTATCTTCACTATCAACGCTAATTTCAATTTTAATTGACGAATCATCTTCAATTGATTTACGAAG
>CAZPFH010000111.1:0-2898 GCA_964585825.1 uncultured Candidatus Peribacteria bacterium | reverse complement strand
ACTATACCGGAGCACGCACCATGACCTCGTATCAAAATGAAATGACACAAAGCAACGCTCGATTTAATCAGAAAAACAGCTGGAAAATTGAAATCGGAAAATTTAAGTCAATTAATGAAACTCTTGGACATGTCGGTGGCGATGCCTTCCTTACATTTGTCTACCAGGATGTAATTATTGATACTGTAAAAGAAATGAAAATCCCATTCGGAACGGGCAACGATGGATTAATAATTTCGCAGAAGGGCGCCGATTTTAATTTTTGCTTCAGCAACAATTATCTGGCAAACAATGTTGGCATCGAAAAACGCTTTAAAAATAAATTAAATAAAAATTATAAAAAACATTATGAAGCACTTGTTGAAAAGTTAGATTCGAACAGTAAAAGTAAATATCAACAAGAACGAAATGCTTGGCTCGATAAAAACGAACAAGCAAACCCAAACAGCAAGAAGGAACAATATAAGCTTTTCTTTCACAAATAAACATAATATCTTTATACTTAAATAACATCATATAACAATGAATATCAACAAAATGTCGCATCCTGAACATAACGAACAAATAGGCTCGATTGAAGAAATAGCAAGCACTATATTGGACTATCTGCAAAAACGAAAAACAGAAGTCGACAATGCAATAGCTGGCGAAAGACCTGATGAAAACGGGCGTTACTCAGAAAATTATTATCAAGCAAAAGATCAACGTGATCAAATCAATTCTTTTATCAAAATTGTTAATAAACATTTAAACAATAGCGATGGAACTGAAACGCCGCAGCAGTTTATTCAGGAAATATGCCAGCGTTTTCAGCAATTTCCGGCTGACAGCTACAAACCGTTGATCAATTTTATCGAATCGACATTCTCCATTACCGTTGAACCACAAAAAGGCCCAACGATATTTTACCAATCATGGGTTAAGCATTGGGCGGAACACTATGGTGTTAACACACAAGACATACAGGAAATCATGCCATTTGAAACATTCACCCGGCAAGACACTGCTACACGTATACAGGCAATCATGGATGCATTCGATACCGATTGGTAATTTTGTATATTTAGTCGCCTACTCAAATCCTCTTGTTTCCATAATGGTCTTTAGTCGTGTCATTGCAGAAATAAAGGCCGCTTGCCGAAGAGTACATTGATGTTTTTTCTGAATCTCGTCAACACGTTGCCATGCCTTTACCATAATAGGTTTTAAACGACGCTGTACTTTTTCTTCAGTCCAGTAATATTGCATTTCATTTTGCACCAATTCAAAATAACTTACTGTTACCCCCCCGGCGTTTGCAAGGATATCGGGCACTATCATCACACCTTTTTTATTTAAAATAGCATCGGCTTCAGGAGTTACCGGTCCGTTAGCAAGTTCGATAATAATATCAGCTTTTATATTTTCTGCATTATCGGCATGAACTTGATTCTCCAATGCGGCAAGAACCAAGATATCGCATTCTTTTTCAATCAATTCTTCATTACTACATCGCTCACAACTACTGCCGGCTTCAGCACATTCGCTTACCGATCCTTTGTCTTTTTTACAAGCAATCATGTTTATTGAATCAATACCATCATTGCAATAGATACCACCGCGAGAGTCGGAAACTCCACAGATTTTATATCCTTTTTTGCTCAAAAATTGAGCCATGTGACTACCCGCATTACCAAATCCTTGAATAATCACTTTTGTTTCTTCAGGCTTAATACCTTTTTCAATAGCAATTTCATCCAGTACATACATTCCTCCTTGCGATGTTGCCGATGCGCGACCTTCAGACCCTCCACATTCAAGCGGCTTACCGGTTACAACACCTTTTTTATTTAAATTACCAAGTTTCATATATTCATCAACCATCCATGCCATTATTTGCGCATTCGTATTAACATCCGGAGCAGGAACATCTTTGTTTGGTCCGATCAACGCCTGTACGCGATCAATATATCGCCTTGTCAACTGTTCCAATTCTCGTTTTGAAAGTTCTTTCGGATTTACAATAATACCACCTTTCCCTCCACCAAGAGGTATACCGACAACAGCGCATTTCATGGTCATCCAAGATGCCAAAGCTTTCACTTCTTCCATATCAACTTGCTCATGATATCGAATACCACCCTTGAACGGACCGGCTAAATCGTTATGTTGCACACGAAAACCTTCAAATACTTTAATTTCTCCCGTATCCATTCTTACCGGCAAACTTACCTGCAAAACTCGCTTAGGATGACTTAAAATAGTAATTATATCTTTATCAAGATTCATAATTTCAGCAGCTTCATTGATCTGCTTCAAAGTGTTTTCAAAGAGTGATGACATGTGCGTTTCATGATTAAATAATAAGCACATGCATGCTAGCACTTTTTTCTTTCAGTGCAAGTATTTTCGGATGCGTGATCACTGTAAAAAGGTTGCAATAAATTGCTGAAAATCTTGCAACGGATTAGTAATTTGCACGAGACTAACACCAATAATATATGCAACCGTATGCCCGACAAACGCCGAAAATATAGGAACAGTTAAGTTGTCATCTAACTTATAAGTAATAAACTCAACCATGCTGGCTGTAACAGCCATAGATAGAGCCACAACAGGCGCCTCCCACAAAACAACAAGTGCCACAATAGTATTGGCAATCAATCCGGCAAAAAACCCTTCCCAAGATTTCCCGTTTTTTATTAATCTTTTACCATATTGCAGCCCCACAATCGCAGATGCCAAATCTCCAAATACCGTTAGCAACAAGGCGACCAAGGCTATTTTAAAATCGAATACCGCAAAAACAACTATAGTTGATAAAATCATATACAGCATTCCGGTTGCATTATGTTTTTCCGTTTTACGCATAATCCCAAACGGATCCGGAAACTTAACTTTCAATTCAAGACGCAAAAT
>CAZPFH010000110.1:0-2979 GCA_964585825.1 uncultured Candidatus Peribacteria bacterium | reverse complement strand
CCGGTTTCTTTGTTTACCAGCTGTACATGTACTTTTAAAGAAGCTTCAAACGTAAGATTCTTTGATTTTGCTTCGTATGGTTGATATTTAGGTTCGCCGATTGAATGTCCCAAAAAATGAAGTTCCAGTTTCTTACCAGAGAAATCTGAAATTGGTGAAATTTCTTCCAATAATTCTTTTAACCCTTCCTCAAGAAACCATTTGTATGACATAAGTTGCACTTCGATAAGCGGTGGCAACGAAATATCCTTGTCATGCTGAGGGCTGAAATATTTTCTTTTTGCCGTTCTAACTACAGGTTGTGTCATTTGCTCAATATACTGATCCATATTAAATGAATCTTCCTGGAGCTTTACTATTGTTTTCTTAGATTTTTTTGATTTGGCCGGTGCTTTTTTTGCACTTTTCTTTGTTGTTTTAGCCTTAGCCTTTGTTTTAGGCTTAGTTTCAGCTTTAGCTTTAGCTTTTGGAGCTGCCTTTTTTGCAGCAGCTGTCTTTTTTTTCTTATCCTTATCTTTCGAGGCGGTTTTACGAGTTTTTGCAGAAGAAGTCTTTTTTGACTTGACTTTTCCCTTGGCTTGTTTCGAAATAGGCTTTTTAGTAGCCTTCTTAGTCTTTTTAGGTTTGCTAGGCATAATTAAAAGTAAGGTAACAGAATACGGCTTAAAATAATGCTGTTCCTCACAACGCACTCGTATACTTTCCGGGAAAAAAATAAGGGAAAGCTTTCTGACAGCAACCGTATTCTATTTATTTTTGTTTTAAAGTCAAGCAAAAAACATAGCAAAACACCGTCTTCTTAATTCTGCTGGGGCGGGGGAGTTACGATTCTATATTTGTGAAATATTTATCGTAATAATCTTTCATTTCTTTGAGATTCTTCATGACCTTTTGGTCATTGCCGGCATGAAGATATTTAGGGTTCACTTTTATTGAAACGGAACCCGGGAATTTATCTTGCTTTAATTTGGTAAGAAAACTTTCGAGTGGCAAAATACCGTCATCGGGCCTGTAATAACGTTTTGATCCTCGTACATTTGATAAATGTATGTGTACAAGATATTTTGATAATGTTTTATAAAGTCTCATTAAGTCTTGTTTTCGGATAGCTACTCTAGTTGTATCTATACAAGCGTGTTTAAACTTTTTCATTTCCACAACATTGTTCATTGCATGCTTTGGTATGAATCCTAAAATCATATCGGCAGGTGCGTTCTCAAGTGCTATTGAAATATTTTCTTTTGCTCGCAACTTCGGTACTTGTTTTTTCAGCCATGATGTTTGTCTTACACTGAAAATTCTTGGTGGTTGTACAATAATAACTTTACAACTCACCTCTTTTGCAATCTCTATTGTCTTTTCAAGTTGTTTCGGAGTGGGATCGGGCAATTGTATCGCAACCACGGGTAAATTATATTTATCGGAAAGACTTTTTACATAGGATGCGTTTTGCGTATCATATTGTTTTTTTGCAATACGTAAATCAATACCGTCGTAGCCCGCTTCTTTTGCAAAAGCGAATATTCTATTTAGTCCATATCCGTTTAATGAGTCTGTCGAGAGTGCTAACATGTATTTCTATTTAAGTTAATTTCATAATATTTTACCACAAAAGTGCCTTGTAGAGCAACTTCTCAGATCTTTACATATTGCCTGACTCTTGCCAAGCTATCTTGCTTCGATCGTGACTTTACCGCCCATGTACGGTCTTAATGCCTCCGGGACAGTAACGCTCCCATCCTTATTTTGATTGTTTTCAAGAATGGCAACAAACATTCTCGGCATGGCTATTCCTGTTCCATTAAGGGTGTAAACATAGTGTTTTTTCCCTTCTGTATCTTTGAATCTTATTTTGCTGCGACGTGATTGAAAATCTGTGGTATTGGAACAACTGGTGATTTCTCTATACTTTCCTTGGGTTGGAACCCATGCTTCCAGATCAAATTTTTCTGCCGCCGGAGCACCGAGGTCTCCACTGCAAACATGTACTTTTTGATATGGAATTTCGAGACCTTGTACAATGTCTTCTTCTAAATCAATAATACGTTGATGCTCTTCTTGTGCTTTTTTTGGGTGAGCAAACGTAAACATTTCGATTTTATCAAATTGATGAACTCGTATGATGCCCGCAGTATCTTTCCCGTAACTTCCCGCTTCGCGTCGAAAACATGGGGAAAAACCAACATATCGTAGCGGTAATTCTTTTTCTTCGAGAATTTCATCATAATGTAGCATGCAAAGCGGAACTTCCGCTGTCCCAATCAAAAACAGATTGTCATCTTCAGGGTTTACCGAGTAAATCTCATTTTTATCGGCAGGGAAAAAGCCTGTTCCAATCATTGCTTTTTCGCGAACAAGCGCAGGAGGCAATATCGGCTGAAAGCCTTTTGCTGTTATTTTGCCAAGTGCATATTGAATTAATGCAAATTCCATCAAGACAAGATCGTTCTTAACATAATAAAAGCGAGCGCCCGATGTCTCCGCTGCTTTTTCCAATTCCAAAAGATTTAAATTGGTTCCCAGTTCAATATGGTCTTTTGGTTTGAAGTCGAATTTTGTCGGCTCTAAAAATGTATCCGTTACAACGTTGTCTTCTTCGCCTTTTCCTTCAGGTACATTCTTAAAGGGCGGATTGGGTATGTCGAGCACTAATTCATCAAGCTCCTCTTGTAAATCTTCAAGCTCTTGTTCTTTCATTTGCAGTTTTTCTTTGAGCGTCCTCATTTCTTTCAGCAAAGTCTCCTTTTCTTTATCAGATTTCTGCGGGATTTCTTTTGAAACACTGTTTTGTTTTGCGCGTAATGATTCGACTTCCGTTAGTAGTGCTCTTCGTTCGCCATCTAACGTAATTATTTTATCAATATCAACAGGTATATTCTTTTTTTCCGCTCCCTGTTTCACAAGCATCTTATTTTCTACAATAAATTTAATATCAAGCATTATAGTGAAAGATTAAAATATTCGCATTTCTATTTATAC
>CAZPFH010000109.1:0-3068 GCA_964585825.1 uncultured Candidatus Peribacteria bacterium | reverse complement strand
GGCATAATTGATGTTTTTCGCAAAAAAACGATGCGTATTCATATTAAAGATGCAGTTACATATTTTAAAAAGTTTTTTGGGAAAAAAATACCGCCTGCTTCGCCATCGGGGCGAATTTTTTCAGATTCGTAAATTTTATATTGATACATAAAAAGCAGAGAATTATAAAAAATTCAGCAATTTCTGCGTAAGACTTGATAATAACGGTTAGAACTTGGTACAGTAATCCTGCGCTGACATTTCCTTATGTATAAGTTTGATCCGACAAATCTTGCCGATCTGAATGTTCAATTGGGAGAATTGGATGGAACATTGCAGTTGGTGACTATACGAAATATTTTTGTTGCTAGTGGTATTCGAAAAAAATTACCGACTTTTCTTGATAAGAAAAGAAAAATCATTCTCGTTATGGATAATACACCTATGTACGTTGGTGATCAGGAGATAAAACGGGAAATAAAAGCGATGCTGGAAGATAAACATTTTAATGTAAAAAGTGTTGTTTACAATCATGATGATACGACTGATGGGTCTGTGCACGCCGATTGGGACACCGTAGATCGATTAAAAAACAAGCTTGATGAAAAAACAATTGTTGTTTCGATAGGATCGGGCACGATAACCGATATTGCAAAGCATGCAACCTATACATATGCCCAAGAAGCAGATATTAAAATTCCACTTGTAGTTTTGCAAACGGCAAATACGGTAACCGCTTATACATCAAATATCGCTGTTTTATTGAAAGATGGCGTAAAGCGCACTTTTCCTTCTCGGTATCCGGATTATATTTTAAGTGATATAGATATTATCAAAAATGCTCCTTTTGAATTAACACAGGCCGGTTTTGGGGATTTAACGGCTCGTTATGTGTCGTATGCAGATTGGTATTTGGGATATAAATGTAAAAATTTAAGTAAATATACGGAAGTTCCAAAAATGCTACTTGATAATATGTTGGATTATCTTGTGAAAAATGCCTCGGGGTTGAAAAAGGGCAACACAAAAGTATATACGGTACTAACGAAAGCATTGCTAAATGCCGGAATTTCCATGTCGGTCGTTGGAATGTCGACTCCCATATCCGGTTTTGAACATGTCATTTCTCATACGCTGGATATGATGCGTACCATTAAAAATAAAAAGCCAATGCTTCATGGTGCGCAAGTAGCCATTGCCACACTGTTGGCTGCTTATGCTTATGAAGAACTGCTGACCTACAAAGAGCCGTTCCTTACAAGCAGCATTTCTTTTCCCGAGATAAGTGATATTGAAAAAACAATGAAAAATGATTTTAAAAAACAAGGCTTTTCATCAAAAGCAATTAAAGAAATGTTGAGTGATTATCATGTTAAATATGAAAAATGGATAGATGCAAAACATACTATTCATGAATTTATTAAATTATGGAATTTGGAAAAAAAGAAATTGCAATCTTTGGTAAAAAAAGGAGATGAAATAAAACGCGCACTTGATGATATAGGATTGGATTATACAATGCCCGAGGGTATGGAATTTGCATTTACGCATGCACACTTTATTCGAAAAAGATTTACCAGCGCAGATTTGTTTTTCTTCTTAAACAAGCTGAATTCGGGGCTATACAAGAGAGTGGTTGAACGGGTGTTCAATGGGTAGTCGGTATCCCAATTGAGTAACTGATGACATACCCTGTGTGTACCCGGCGGGTAGCCTTGTGACTACACGATGGGTAGTCGCTGAGCAGTCCGTGGAACAATCTTTTTAAACAAAAAAATATCTGATACAATACAACACAATATATTATTTACCGAGTAATTATGGATATGCATGATTTTATTATTATTGGTGGTGGCGCATGTGGTTTGACTGCGGGCTTATACGCTGCCAGAGGTGGTATTAAGCCACTTCTGCTTGAAAAAGAAGCACCCGGGGGACAATTATTATTGACTGATAATATTGAGAATTATCCAGGAATAGAGCATATTAATGGCTTTGAGCTTGCGCAAAAAATGATGAAGCATGCGCAAAAATTTGGGCTTGATATGAAATATGAAGGTGTTGAGAAACTTGATTTTCATGATGATCATATAGCGTTGAAGACAAAAAACAGCGAGTATAAGGCCAAATATGTACTGGCCAGTCTTGGTTCGAATCCTAGGAAATTAGGCGTTCCGGGTGAAGATAAATATCGCGGGAAAGGTGTTTCTTACTGCGCAACATGCGATGGGGCTTTTTATAAAGATAAGGATTGTGTTGTTGTTGGAGGTGGTAGTTCCGCTCTTGATGAAGCTGTAGCGCTTGCGGAGCACGCCGGTAAAGTAACGATTATTCACAGGCGAGATACCTTTTCGGGGGAGAAGTATTTGGAGGATCTTGCAAAAAAGAACGAAAAAATAGAATTTCTTATGGAGCACGAAGTAAAGGAAATTCGTGCCGGAGATGATGAAAAAGTCGATCGAGTTTTACTTTATGATAAAAAGAACGACAAGGAATATGAGTTTACTGCAAAAGGCGTATTTATTTTTATTGGTTATATCCCCAATTCATCAATACTTGAAGAAAAAGTAAAGCTTGAACATGGTGAAATCGTTGTGGATGAAAACATGCAAAGTTCGCATCCTCGTCTTTACGCGGGTGGTGATGTGCGACAAGGTTCGGTAAAACAAGTCATTGCTTCGGGGGGTGACGGTGCAATGGCCGCTATAAATATTTTGCATAAATTACGTAGTGAACGTTAAATTACGTATCAATATATTCATCCCAACTTTTGATGGTTAGATCATCAATAGTGTAGTTTTTCATAGCTTCTACTATAAGTTTTGCAACTTGCACATTTGTAAGCAGTTGCACATTCATATCAATAGCTGTGCGCCGAATTTTATAACCATCGGTTATTTCCTCACGCGTGTAATTTTTCGGAATATCAATAACAAGATCTATTTTTTTTGTCATGAGGTGATCGAGAATATTTGGCTTTTTCTTCTTACTGACCTTGTAAAGATGCTTATTTTTAATACCATGTTGTGTTAAAAATTCCGACGTTCCTTGTGTTGCGAAAAGATTAAAACCCATAGCATATAATTGCT
>CAZPFH010000108.1:0-3146 GCA_964585825.1 uncultured Candidatus Peribacteria bacterium | reverse complement strand
GCAAATACCGATTACTTAAAGTCAAACGATCCTCAGTTGATCGATATCGTTCTTGACAAGCGATTTTGTAAAATTATTAGCAGAATAGCAAGAGAAACTGGAAATGAATTCTTTATAACTATGACAAAAAAATATATTGATTTGAAAAATATTGAACTGTTTCTTCGCCTTAAAATTCAAAACAGAGAAGAATCATTATTGGAAAAAGGATTCATTAATAGAGGCTTATTGGAAAAATATCGATTTGTTGATGCGTTCCGAAAAGATATTAACGACTTTGCGGAAAATCTTAAGCACACCGATTACGGAACAATTATTCGTGAAGCTGTAAAAGGATATGAAGAAGACAATTCTTTTGTAAAACTCGATAAAGCTTCATACGACCACCTTACCAGTTATATTCAAAGGGCTAAACGTATTGCTATCGGTCCGGAACCTGTCTTTGCTTATTTTTGGGCAAAGAAAAATAACGCACTAATTATCCGTTCCATTATGGTGGCAAAATTAAACGGTATTGAGCCCGAAGCTATTCGTACTATGATTCGAACCCTTTACTAATTATGGCAAAAAACGCTTACAAATTGGCAATCGTTGGTACAAAAGATCAAATTCTTGGATTCACAGCTCTGGGAATGACCGCAATAGCGGTAAATGATTTTGAAACCGCACGAGAAAAAATTCTCGATCTTGCTTCATCAAATGTTGAAGGAGCGGGAGGGGAAAACAGACGTGAATACGCTATTATTTTCGTTATGGAAGAATATGCCAAACAACTTACAAAAGATGATTACAAAAAAATAAATAAAGAAGCTTTGCCTGCGGTTATTCCAATCCCCGGCATTAAAGGATCAACCGGCTACGGTCTCGAACGAGTGAAGAAAATGGTTGAACAGGCTGTAGGTAGCGATATATTCGGTTAAATCGTTTTACATAATCTATATATATACTAACTAATAACTTTAGAACATGGAAAAACAAGGAACAATTATAAAAGTATCCGGGCCTCTCGTAGTAGCAAAAGGTATGGAAGGTGCTCGAATGTACGAAGTGGTACGTGTTTCCGAACATAAACTGATTGGTGAAATCATCGGTATTGAAGATGACAAAGCATCAATTCAGGTATATGAAGAAACATCCGGTGTAGGTCCGGGAGAACCGGTATATTCTACCGGAGAAACAATGACCGTAGAACTTGGTCCGGGCTTACTTCAATCAATTTATGACGGAATTCAAAGACCTTTGCCGCTTATTCAAAAAGAAGCGGGGGCCTATATTACAAGAGGTATTGATGTTCCCGGTTTGGATAGAGAAAAGAAATGGGACTTTAAAGCGATTAAAAATAATGGAGAGCATGTTGTGGGCGGAGATGTACTCGGAGAAGTTGAAGAAACATCACTGATCACTCATAAAGTAATGGTGCCGCCATCAATAGAAGGAACTATTAAAGAAATCAAAAGCGGTGCAATGAACATTGAAGAAACTATAGCGATTATTGAAGATAAAGACGGAAAAGAACATAAAATTACGATGTTACAAAAATGGCCTATCCGAAATCCTAGGCCGGTTAAAAAGAAAGCGGTACCAAAAAGACCGCTTGTATCGGGAACTCGAATTCTAGACACTATGTTCCCTCTTGCAAAAGGTGGAGCGGGATGTATTCCGGGTCCGTTTGGAGCGGGTAAAACAGTAACGCAACAAACACTTGCCAAATATTGTGATGCGGAAATTATCGTCTATATCGGTTGCGGAGAACGAGGAAACGAAATGACCGACGTACTTATGGAATTTCCGGAACTGGAAGATCCGAACACCGGAGAAAAACTTATGAAACGTACCGTGATGGTGGCAAACACTTCTAACATGCCGGTAGCGGCTCGTGAAGCATCTATCTACACAGGTGTAACAATCGCAGAATACTTTAGAGATATGGGATACTCTGTAGCGCTTATGGCCGATTCAACATCTCGTTGGGCGGAAGCTCTCCGTGAAATGTCGGGACGTCTTGAAGAGATGCCGGGGGAAGAAGGATATCCTGCGTATCTCGGATCTCGTACTGCTCAGTTCTATGAAAGATCCGGAATTGTTAAGTGTCTTGGAAACGAAGACCGAGAGGGCTCTCTAACTCTTATCGGAGCGGTATCGCCTCCGGGTGGTGACCTTTCGGAACCTGTAACGCAAAATACACTCCGCGTGACAAAAGTATTCTGGGGACTGGATTCGAAACTTGCATACAGACGTCACTTCCCTGCAATTAACTGGCTTACGTCATACACCTTATATACGGATAATATTAAAGAATATTGGAATAAAGAAATTTCACCGGAATTTGCGGAGCTTAGAACGGAAGCTCTTGGAATCCTGCAGGAAGAAGCAAAACTTGAAGAAATTGTACGTCTCGTAGGTATGGAAGCTCTTTCTCCAAAAGAACGTCTTACCCTCGAAACGGCTAAATCTCTTCGTGAAGACTTTTTGTTCCAAAACGCATTCGACAAAATTGATGCTTACACACCGCTTAAAAAACAATTCTGGATGCTTAAGAGTATCTTAAATGTCAATCATGTAGCGGCAAAAGTTATCGAACAAGAAGACTTTAATTTTGAAGAATTGCTTAAACTTCCGGTAATGGAACGTGTAACAAACGCAAAAAATCTTGACGTTGACGCAGAAGATGAATACAAGAAGCTCTGGGAAGATACCGAGCGTGAAATTATGAGCTTGCAAAAAGCTTAACTTACGTAATTTAATAACTAATATATACAATGCAAAAAGAATATAAGACAATTAAGTCTATTGCGGGCCCGCTCGTAATGATCGAAGGTGTTGAAGACGTTAAGTTCGAAGAGCTTGTTGATATCACCACCGCTTCGGGAGAAGTTCGTTCAGGTAAAGTCCTTGAAGCAAGAGAAGGAATGGCTATTGTGCAGATGTTTGAAAACACACAGGGTGTTGGAGCAACCGGATCAAAAGCCAGATTCCTAGGAAAAACGCTTCAATTGGGCGTATCGCGCGATATGCTCGGTCGCATTTTCGATGGACGAGGAAGGCCTATCGATGGTGGAAGCGATATTATTCCCGAAAACAAAATCGATATTAACGGAAACCCGTTAAATCCAAATGCCCGTGATTATCCGGATGATTTCTATCAA
>CAZPFH010000107.1:0-3196 GCA_964585825.1 uncultured Candidatus Peribacteria bacterium | reverse complement strand
GCATCTCTCAATTTTTCAACAAATGCATTAAAAGTACTGGAAAAACGATATTTATTAAAAGACGATCACGGGAACACTGCGGAGACTCCGGAAGATATGTTGCGACGTGTTGCTCGCGCCATAGCATCGGCAGAAAAAAATTACGATGGAAACGAACATGAAGTGGAAGAAAAGTTTTTCAATATGATGAAAGAACTTGAGTTTATGCCAAACTCCCCCACTCTAATGAATGCCGGTACGGAGATCGGTCAATTATCGGCATGCTTTGTTTTGCCGGTTGAAGATTCAATGGAAGGTATTTTTGAAAGCTTAAAAGATGCTGCGTTAATACATAAAAGCGGTGGAGGAACAGGCTTTTCATTCACTCGTCTTCGCCCTTCAAATGACTTGGTACATTCAACAACAGGCGTTTCTTCAGGACCGGTATCGTTTATGAAAGTGTTTGATGCGGCAACTGATGTTATAAAACAAGGAGGAAAGAGACGCGGTGCAAATATGGGGATTTTACGTATAGATCATCCGGATATTCTGGATTTCATTCAAATGAAAACAGACATGAAAACACTGCAAAATTTTAATATATCCGTAGCTGTTACCGATGCTTTTATGGAAGCACTAGAAGAAGACGGCGAATATGATTTGATCAACCCCCGCGACGGAAAGCCGGTAAAAAGCATAAAAGCTCGTATGGTTTGGGACATTATTCTTTCAAACGCATGGAAAAACGGTGATCCGGGATTGATTTTTATAGACGAGATAAATCGTCACAATATGTGCCCTCATCTTGGAGAAATCGAAGCAACAAACCCGTGCGGAGAACAACCTCTTCTAGCTAACGAAAGTTGTAATTTGGGATCAATTAACCTTAATAAGTTTGTCAATGAAGATAGTAACGATATGAATTGGGACAACTTACGTGAAACGGTTCATCTGGCGGTACATTTTCTCGATAATGTTATTGACGTTAATCATTATCCGATTGAAAAAATAGCTGAAAGAACACGAAGTACACGAAAAATAGGTCTTGGTGTTATGGGGTTTGCAGATATTTTATACCGACTCGGCATCAAATACGACAGTGAAGCGGGCATACAATTCGGTGAAAAAATTATGAAATTTATTGATTCGGAAGCACGGAAAAAATCAATGCTTCTTGCAGAAGATCGCGGTGTTTTCCCTGCATACGAAGGTTCGGTTCACGACAAAAACGGTATTAAAATGAGAAACACATGCGTAACAACCGTTGCTCCAACCGGAACAATCGGAATGCTTGCGGAAGCATCAGGTGGCCTTGAGCCGAATTTTGCCATTTCATTCATCAAAAACGTGATGGATGGGACAGAGCTTGTATACACCAATAAATATTTTGAAGAAGCTGCACATAAAGAAGGATTTTATTCAAAGGAACTTATGCGCGATATTGCAAAAGTAGGATCGGTACAAGATTTCGAAGAGATTCCGCAAAATATTAAAGATATCTTTGTAACCGCGCAGGATATCGCACCGGAATGGCATATCAGGATGCAAGCCGCCTTTCAAAAATATGTTGATTCTTCAGTTTCAAAAACAATTAATTTCCCGACGGAAGCGCAAATAAGCGACATAGAAGATTCATACAAGCTGGCGTATCGCCTTGGATGTAAAGGTGTAACCATTTATCGTGATAAAAGCCGTGAAGGACAAGTGCTTAATATTGGGACAGTCAATAAAAAAGCTCAGGTCAAAGAACAAAAGAAAGAAGTAGCAGACACTACTCCATCAACAACAAGTCAAATGCGTCAACATGGGAAGGTTGAATCAAGTAGTACACAAAGTGCACAAGAAGTAGAGCTTCCACTGGTTAATGATCAGCCAAACGAAACAAATCAAGCCGATGATTTTCAAATATCGGCAACATACAATAAACAAGCTGAAGAATTCACTCTTCCTCCTATTCAGCCGCAAAACGAATCACGATCGGTTGGTGCGGCAAGCGTTATGACGCAACCGGCATTACTTACAAAAAAGGAAATTATGGAAGGGAAAGTATGTCCGGAATGTGGAACAAAATTACAAATAGCAGAAGGATGCATGCTCTGTCTCGGATGTGGATTCTCAGCATGTAGCGTATAATTTCACCATCTTACCGTTACCTATGTTCACAGAAAAAAGATTAGTATTTTGGGCTAAAAAATCACCGGAAGGGTCTTCAAAAATAGACAATGCCGAGGAAGGTGCAACTATGATAGACGAAGGTCGCGCAGAAAATACGAAAGAAGTACGGGATATTCAAAAAGGACAAAGCGAGCTCAGGGATAAAATTGCGTCAAACGATCTATTAACCGAAAAAGACAAGAAAAAATGGGATAAAAAGCTGGAAGAAATGCAAGCCGGCATGTCTGCAGACGCGATCAAGCAATTGGAGCATGAATTTGAACAAGAACAAAAAACGATCAAAAATATGGTCGACACATATACCAAGAAGGTAATAGATAACAAAGAAGAAGCCTTTGCAATTGACGCAAATCGTAATATTGATACGGCACGCGAATACCTGCAATGGTTCGAGACACAAACTTACAGCGAAAAACAGGCGGCTTTAAAAGCGCTTGATGATGAAATACACGAAAGGAAAACGCTCCGACAAAAACTGCTGAAGAGATTGGACAAAAAAGATGTCATAAAGATGAGGCGAAGTGAAATGAAAGATAAGCTGAAAGAATTGGATGTCGTTGAAAACAACGTGGCTCAATATAAAAAAATGCTTAAGAAAGATATAAAGCTTTTTCATGATATAAATCTATACATAGAAGCTTTTGAAGATCTGACGCCGCAGGAACAGGAAGACTGGATCCGCCGATATGAGGAAGAAATTGCGAAACCTCGAAGAAAATTGGTTAAAACACATGAGTCTCTGCCAAAACAGTTCCAGCATAACAACTTTCTTTCTTTTTCGAGTAAAGAAAAAAGACAGTACCTTGAATCGACTGAAAAAGTCATTGAAAAACAATACGTGCAGCGCGTACAAAAGATACCGAAGGAAATTTGGTCTGAGCAGTCAAAACGATTTGCCGTTGATGATTTTATGCGTCTTGATTCTCTCGAACAAAAGGCACAATGGCTTGAGTTTCTTCCAAAGTACGAAATCAGTAGGAGTTATAACAGTAAGATCATCAAATTTTAAATCTGCTTTTATGGTAAAATCTCTGATATTGCT
>CAZPFH010000106.1:0-3287 GCA_964585825.1 uncultured Candidatus Peribacteria bacterium | reverse complement strand
AAGATCAACAGCTTGAAGTGTGTAAGTCGTACCCAACCAGGGATGCCTGCCAAATATGCTGCTAGATCAGGAATAACTGGTTTCATAGCCGGCAATTTGTTTAGTGGGTTATCAAGTGCCGCAAGGTATGGATTAAGTTCGAGCTATAGGTGGCAGACACATGAAACTGTGATAAAATGGGCGCATGGGCATGATAGATTACTTCTTCTACGCCCCCAACATATTGAGCAGCCCTGTTCAGCACACGATCTGTCAATGATTGGATTACTATGAGAGGATATGCCCCTAAAGAATTTGCAACGGCCATGGGAGCACAAGAAAGATTGGCAAATATTGCAGTAGAGAATCATCAATATTTCAAATATTGGAATCAATGGACAAGGGACTATTTTATCGGATTAAAGGAAAGGTGGTATTACAATTTCTATGAATTTTAATTCTATTTTTTTAATTTCTGTTTTTGCATTTCTTCTAAATTGCTCAACAAATAGCAACAGAAGGTTGAATGAAGAAAATTGCAGAAAGAATGAGATCCTTATTTCATGTTCTATTTCTGATAATGATATTGACGATATATTGAATTTGCTGAACAAAAGGGATGAAAAAGTTGAAATAATCAGCAACGTACAAAAAGAAGATTCTGGTATGTACCTACAGGTAGTTAAAGTCAGAACATTGTCACGATTAGAGGAAAAAGCGCCTTTAACTGGAAGCGAATATCTGTTAGGGAAGAAAAAAGATAAAGCTGGGACATATCAATGGATAATTATATCAGAAGATATATGGATTGAATAGTAGCCTAACCCGACTTCGACAATAAAATTAGACTATCCTCAATAAAGTCAATGGATTACAATATTTCGGCATACTTTTTGGGCACTACGTTTTTTATTTATCACCAGCAATAATCCTTTTTAATGGTCGTGGATTTATTCCCAATCTTTTACAAACAGCTAATTGTTCACTATTTGGCTTGAGAGTAGTTCTAACATTCATTGTGGACCCATTTTTGCATTTAAATGATGTCGTTACCCGTGCTTGAGATCCCATTGTCCTTATAATTGCTTTCCACCCATACGGCTCATCCCAAGGTTCATGTGTTTCATTTTCTTCAGAAGCACTCACAAATTCACCACCCCAGTTGAGTCGATTAAGTATTGGCGCCAGAAAAAAATATGCAAGCACACTCATTTGAGCATGTCCCGCCATTCTCAAATCTTTTTGGTGAAAATTAGGGCGTAATCCGAGATCGGATTTCAACCACCGGAAAGCTGACTCTATTATTGTCAATGACCTGTGAATAAGAGAAACTTCTTCTTTCGCAAGGTCAACACGACTGCTACGCAAAAGATATTCACCATTTTTTTTAACATATTGTTTATTGTATTTCCAACTAATGGTAGATACTTTGCCTTTAGATTCATGCACGGTGATGTCGTAACAATATCCAATTTTATACCGTGCTTTAAGTCGTCCAATACGTTCGTATACAGCGGTAGATTTATTTCGAGCTCGTGGTTTATCGAGTCCCGCTTTTAATTGACGAAGTTCTTTCTCAAAACGATCTTTGCGCTGTGTATGTATAGCTTTTTCCTTAAGTGCTTTATCTGGACTTTTACATCGTAGAAACAACTCATTTTCATATTCCGTTGTCGTAATTGTCAGATTCTTGTTATGGCTCATTTTTATTGCTGTAGAGGGTGAGCTGAACTCTAGCGGTCTATCAAATTTCTTTTTTCTTGAAACTGCAACATATTCAAATCGAGGATCGTTTCTGAGTCTTTCAAGATTCTCTTCCGTAGCAATTCCAGCATCAATGACAACGGTTCGAGGCTGATTTGTTTCTCCACATTCACTATGTAATGATTCCAGGATATTCCATAAACTACCCGGTTCACTGATGCCGCCTTCAAGTATTGAACTTTTCTTGGGAAATCCCATACTGTCCACTATCAACGCAAGAGTGATTTGAGGACAATCATTACGTTTCTCTTTTGATTTTGCGTACCGTGCCAGTTTGCTAGACCGCTTTGGGCTTTCGAAATAAGTATTTGTCAAATCATATAGAATGATTTTGTTATCAAGAGAAAAAAGGGTGTTCGTTGTTTTCCGCAAATGATTTTCAAGAGTTTGTTGATTTCGTTGGATCTTGTCGGTAATGCGATGAAGTATTTGATCGGATATTCGTGATAAATCAATTTCAAGGAGTTCATTTAATGCACTATCCTTGCGAAGCCAACGTGCGGTTTCACGTTCTGATGAAGGATGAATCATACGTGCACAAATTTGTGCTGCTGCATATTTTTGCTCTTTTTCAGTGAAACCACAATTTCTTAATATGGTGAAAAAATCAAGTTCTTTAAGTTGGGATAGTGCTATGTTTTCAGCACCAATGCTTCGGCAGGAAGAGGTCGTTACTGAATTAAGATCAACGTAATGATAAGACGGTTCGGTGGCGGTTGATTCTTCAGCTTCGTTTGCACCATTTGAGTTTTTTAAGTGAGATGCCGTTTGCATGCGTTTTTGAATAATAATATCGGCGTAATGTCGAGCTAAACCTTCTAATTCTTCATTTTTATGCTCAAAAAATGATGTGATAAACACACCGGTAAGGTTTGCTTCTATAAGATTTGCTAATGTTTTATGGTGCTCTTTAGGAATAGTCAATTTTCCAAGATTAAGAAGTGTGTGTTGGCGAGGGCTACCATCGATGCGAATGGACTCTACAAGTCTATGTTGAATGTATTCGTAATATTTTCCATCTTTTTTTATTTTCTTTTTAATTTCTCTAATAAACATAGAATGAATATAAAACGTGAAAACAAGGTTGTCAAGCTCAAAATTATATTTGGGGCACTACAAACAGTTTTTTGGGGGAAAACGCCTAAATTTGACCAAAAACGGCACTTTTGTTGAGGAATTTTTAAAAATTATGGGGTTTTTGTCGAAGTCGGGCTAACACTTATGAGCAGTTGGGGTGCTGGTTATACATATAAAAGGAAGTTTTGATGACAAAATTGATTAAAACTATTTCTGTTCTATTAACAGCAATACTATCTGTTTCAGCGCAGAATTCAGTCCAGCTTGATTACAATTTCTCAAAAGATAGCATTATAAAATCCTGTATCCAGGCATTTGAAAATGTGTCATTCAAATACAGCTTCTCCAATGATTCAAGTGAGATGCACGTTTTTTATCCACCTGCAAATAAAGTATATGCTGCTTTTCTTTTCGGGAATAGAGAAGAAGGGAAAACCTCTCTGAAAATTTCATCATTCTACGTCAAT
>CAZPFH010000105.1:2245-3375 GCA_964585825.1 uncultured Candidatus Peribacteria bacterium | reverse complement strand
TTGAAATTAAGGTCTTTCATTTTACCTTTCTTTTCTTTAAATGTGCGGGCAAGAGAATCAAAGGTCAGCATCATATCTCTCACCTTAATGACTTCTTTGTCAAGAACAACGTTTTCAGTGTCACCATTTAGGTTCCCATATGCCTCTTTTGTATACTTTTTAAAATCAACGGTAATCGTGTCATTGTTATAAAATCTCACCCGTTCTCCCGTTTGCTTACCTTTGCTATCAAGCCTGTATGCCGTCTTTTGTCCCGGATAATATAACGCTTTTCTTTCCGGCTTCCCGGGCGCGCCTTTTATGGTTATGGTTATCATTTTTGTTTCATTTTTCGAAAGCTCCAGCAATTTATGAATCGGCGTTTTATTTATTAATCGTAACCCTTTTCTGTCTTTCTTTTCAGCATGAACAGTAAAAGAATTTGGTTTGTCCGTTTCTTTAATAAGTTTTTTAAATGCAGGATTAATTAATGTACTGACCCGGCCTCGCAAAGCCTTGGCTTCTGCTTGCTTACTAGCAGCTTCACGTTCTTTTGTGCGTTTAGCTGCTTCTGTTCGCTTTTTTGCTTCAACCTGTTTTTTCTCCTTAGCTTTTCTGGCTTCTTTTTCTTTTGGTTTTTCAACATAATTTGAAATATCAACTGCTTTTGCTGAAGTTTCCCCTTCAGGGATCATTTTCATCTTATGAGGATCACTTGGATTATAAACAATTTTTCCGGGCAACCCTCTTACAACTAAACTGATTTGGTTATTTGAAGAGTTATAGGATATGCGACACGTTGAAAGTCTCGTAGTCCATGATTTATCTTTCCTTGAGTATCTGGAAATATCCATTGCCAGCTTTGCAAAATTATCTTTGTTGGTAATTCTAAATTTATTGTTAGTCACCATAAATGATTTAGGAAACTGATCAAAACATTTCACTATCTGTGCAGTTCTGTTAGCAGAATCCATATTGTTTTTACTTGCTTGTCTTAAGACACCATAATCCCTATAGCAAAGCAAATCATTGCCTTTATAGAGAATGGCATTTGGCATTTTATCTTGATTTTTCATCCACTTTTGAATTGACATTCGATATCCACCCGGCACATTTAAATATTGTGTCTTTTCCACATTTTTTATATCAAC
>CAZPFH010000105.1:0-2235 GCA_964585825.1 uncultured Candidatus Peribacteria bacterium | reverse complement strand
CTCAAAATAGTACTTATAGTCAGGTCAATAAAACTTCGCAATTGTTTGAATTTATCAGGATTTTTAATAACTTCATCCAAGTATCTGCCTAATTTTTGTTTCGCGCGGTCAAGTCTTGATAATGGAGCCTCTTTACTTTCACTAGGTTTTTTCTTATTCTTTTCGCCATTGCCCTCAGGATTTGCATTTGGCTTATCTTTAGAAGCAAAATCTTCCGGTGATTCAATATCGATTTTTCCACCGGATACTTCCTGAGCTTCTGAGTATATCGTCATTATTTCATCAAATTTTTGCAATACGACTTCACGCACTTTCGCCTTTTTCACTTGTGCTTTTTTGTAAATAGCGTCCAGCTTTTCATGGACTTCTCCAAGCTTCTTATCAATTTCTTTCATTTTCGGCTTATCTTTGTACGGAGATTTTTTTATGGTATCGCGTGTTTTCTCAATCCATTGCAGCGACTTGTCAATCCTGCCCTGCAGTTGATCAGCATTGCTACTCGGTTTACCTTTGTCTTCTTTTCCTTCCGGCGCACGATCTTTTCCTTCAACAGTTTTAGGCGCTTTACTCAGCCCCGCCAAACACACCATGTGTCGCTCCAGAAACAGCGATTTCTTTAGATCTGCATAATCAAGCCATATTTCCATGTATTTGTTTTCATTTTTATATCTAGTTATTTTATCATAAATAAGCGTATTTTTCAATATATAGAACGCCAAATTTTCCCTTGTAAAAAAAGAAGCTTTTGACTATACTTCAACCGAAGCGAGAAAGGGCTTTTTAAAGCTGTCTACTCATAATACTCATAAAACACATTACAAATGCCTAAAAATGCACTTATAAACTATATTACAAACAGTTATCAGGAACTTCGAAAGGTAACATGGCCGACGCGAAATCAAGCACTTCGTTTAACCGCTATTGTTCTTGGTTTTTGCATCTTCATGGCGCTTGTTATCGGTCTTTTTGACGGACTGTTCAATGCAGCGTACAAATATTTACTCAGTTTTTCATAATTATTCTTACTTTTTATTAAACTATGGCTAAACAAGCAGCTGGAACAGGTCGTCATTGGTATGTTGTACATACATACTCAGGATATGAGGATGCTGTTCGTGAAGCCCTTTTGCAGCGTATCGAAACTATGAATATGCAGGATTATATTTTTGATGTCGTTGTCCCTAAAGAAACACAAATTGTTATTAAAAAAGGCGAACCGACCACTGAAGAAAAAAGAATATTCCCGGGCTATGTACTTGTTGATATGATCGTAACCGATGAATCATGGTATGTAGTTCGAAATACCCCAAATGTAACCGGATTTGTAGGATCGGGAACAACACCTGTCCCGGTATCGGAAGATGAATGGAAAGTAATTGAAAAACATATGGGTAAAGAAGAGCCACGATTTAAAATTGACTTTAGCGTTGGCGATACGGTCACCGTGCTGGATGGACCGTTTGCAAATTATGAAGGTGTTATCAACAAAATTGACGATGAGAAAGGAAAAGTGACCGTGATGATCACTATTTTCGAACGAGAAACACCTGTGGAATTAGACTTTACTCAAGTTAAGAAAAAATAATGAACAAGCTCACTATTTTTTTTATCGGCGCAACAGTGCTCGTTATAGGCATAGTTGGAACGCTTCTTGGCTATAAATACTTTGAACGGCATGATGAAACAACGCCGCAAGAAATACAAGAAGGCTCGCCTCATATTGATGAAACAACCGAAACACTGCTTGAAAATCAGCCAATAGTATCGCAGAAACCGGGCTCAGGTGACGAGACAATTTCATATGAAGAAGAACCCACAGAAACCGACACTCCTCTCATCACAGTACTTGCCGGTATTGATGAACTCTTGGTACAAGAAGCCGGGTTTGAAAATCCCGATGTTTCGATTGAGAAATTTGATGGATTAATTTTTGACGACTATGATATTTCCGAATTTCAGGATGATGAACATATTCGTTACGTTATTACTGAATACGACGAACATGCGGGAATTATTAATGAGCTTATTTATCCTACGGAAGACGTAGCACAAGGAGTATATGCTCAATTAAAGACAAAAATGAGTGATAAAGATGCACTTTATACCGTCAACGAAACAAATCAATACGGGAAAGCTTCGTTTTTCGCCAATCATCAAGAAGAAACGAACTCGGTATTTTTGGTTGTCAAGTTCACCGACCGGTTGTATACTTTGCACTACCCGGCCAAAAATCAC
>CAZPFH010000104.1:0-3468 GCA_964585825.1 uncultured Candidatus Peribacteria bacterium | reverse complement strand
GAAACAATACATATTTTATATAAATTGCACGAAGCCGGCTTTATAAACACAACCATAACTCCGACCGACTCCTCGCGTATTCGTGAAGAAGAATCGTACGAACTGTTTCTTGACGTTTACAATACAATTTCGGAAGAATACATAGATAAAGGAGTAATCAACGATAACGATCTGATTTACGGCGCAATATCAGGCATGGTCACGAGCTTGTCAGATCCATACAGCACTTTTTTCACACCCCAAGATTCTCAGAGATTCCAGGAATCGCTCTCGGGAACATTCGACGGCATAGGAGTCTATCTAATATACGAAGACGGAAATTACATTATACAAACACCGCTAAAAGGATCACCCGCAGACAAGGCGGGTTTAAAAGCAAACGATATAATCACGCATATCGATGGAGAGCCGACACAGGGGCTTACGTTTGATAGTATTATTGACATGCTGCGCGGTGAATCCGGGACACAGGTCACGCTCATCATAGAGAGAAACAGCATCCGGAAAGACTACACTCTCACACGCGAACACATTGATATACCTTTTGTTGAAAGTGAAATAACCAATAACATTGGAGTTATTCATTACTATCAATTTACCAGCAACTCACATTATCAATTTACTGAAGCACTCAATGGTGTGATAGATAAAAACATAGACGGTCTGGTTCTTGATCTTCGTAATAATCCCGGAGGCTATCTATATAGCTCACAACAAATGATTTCTCGTTTTATGCCCGAAGGAGAACCGTTTGTCACGATGCATCTGGCAAGCGACTATTCATATCATGAAGTCTCTCAAGGTCCCGGGGATATAAACGACATACCCATTGTCGTACTGATAAATGAAGGGACCGCTTCGGCCGCTGAGATTGTTGCACTTGCATTACAAGAACAAAGCGATGCAATCATTGTTGGAGCACAAAGCTTTGGCAAAGATAAAATTCAAGAAGTTATCTCATATTATGATGGATCTTCGCTCAAATTAAGCATAGCAAAATGGACATCTCCGGGAGGAGTATCGGTAGAAGAAACTGGCGTAATTCCGGACACCGTTATTGCCGATGAAGCCGATCAACTGATGAAAGCTATATCCCTGGCAGCTCGTCGTTAACATCTTCAGATTCATCTGTCTCTTTGTTATCCGGTTCAGGTTCCACAGCAGCCTGCTCGGATTTTGACTCAGGGTTTGGCTCTGTTTTTGGTTTTGTTTCTGGTTCTTCAGGCTGGGGCTCCTCCGCCTCCCGCTCTGTTTTTTCTTCCTGCGTTTCTTGCGATTCCTGCGTTTGCTGTATTTGAGATTCCGGTTGAGAAGTAGGTGTTTTTGTCGGTTCTTCCTGCGTTTCTTCTCCTTCATACTCAGCCTGTTGAGCTTCGGCCTGCAACATTTCTTCCGGATTTGTCGTAACCAATTGATCCTCTCCATATGAGGCTATAACCTGAATAGCGACATGTTTGTTTCCAGCAAAGAAAAGGCCTTGTCCAACACCACTGTTGAGCAACATATACTTCTCTCCTTCGGTAAGATTGAATATTTTTTGCAACATTTCCAACGCCGCCGGCGCTTGTTTTAATAACAGCTGCATTGACGAGTTGGTAATAATCGGTTTTCCAAAAGAATTTTTCACAAAATCTTCCACATCTTGTGTAATTGTAGTAACACCCAAATAGTATTTTCGCGCTCTTTTCACCAATCCGTACAAGAATTTTGCTGAATCTTCATGCTGCATAAGAGACCAGGCCTCATCAATAACCAGTAATCGTTTTTTAAGTGAACTACGCACTCTGTTCCAAATAAAATTAAGAATGATATACATCGCAATTGGCCGAAGCGCATCTTCCAAATCACGTATACTGAAGACAACCAATCCTGATGTTAAATCAATATTGGTAGGTTTATTGAAAATACCGGAGTATGTTCCCTGGGTAAATTTAGCCAATCGTGTAGCCAGCCCTTTTGCGCCTTCCATTGAATTTAAAATGTCATACAAATCTTCCATTGTCGGCGGCGGAAACGTAGATGGATCTTCGGTTTCCATAGTAATACCGCGAAGTGCATACACATCGGTTAATGCTTTATCGAGCAGACCTTCTTCTTCGGCAGATACTCCACCAAGCATAATTTTTAGAAGTCCATGCAACGAAATAATATTTGATCGCAGTAAATCACCCGGCTGAACCACTTCATCTTTAATGGGAGCGGGTAAATCAAACGGATTGATACGTCTGTCAGCATTTAATGAAACACGCATATACGATCCTCCAACAGTATCGCACAGTGCTTCATATTCATTTTCCGGATCAATAATAATAACATCGGTTCCAAACATTAACGAACGAAGGACTTCCAATTTAACCGCGTACGATTTACCGGCACCGGACTTAGCAAAAACAACAGAATTTGCATTCTCCAATGAGAAACGATCAAAAATAATCAGACTATCGTTATGCCTGTTAAGCCCATACAAAATACCTTTATTTGACGTTAATTCGGCAGAGTTAAAGGGGAACATGGTCGAAAGTGGTGATGTATTCATGTTTAACATCACTTCAAGCTCATCAAGGCAAATCGGCAAAGTTGAATTAAAACCATGTTCAGTTTGAAAGTCAGCTTTTTTCGTCATAACCAATTTTCCACCCAAGACACTTTCGAGCTGTTTCGCCACTTTTCTAAGGTTCTTTTTTTCTTCAGCATAAACAGTCATATACAGTCCAAATTGGAAAAATTTTTCCTGCCCTCGCTGTATTTGTGTTCGCAATTCCTCTGCATCTTGTAAAGCTGTCTCAACAGCAGGATCACTTACATTCCCTTTTTCAGCCGCCATACGAATAGAAGATTGCATCTGCGCAACCTTTCGCTTAAGCACTTTCATAATGGCTGACGAATCAATTGGATAAATAAATTGTGCTATATCCATGGTTACATCAAAGTTGATAACCGGAGAGAGCCAATTCGAGTCTAAATAACGAGGGTATGCATACACATAAAATGTCTGTGCATACATTCCTTCAACCCGAATAGAGTCAAATTCTATATCCATCGACGATGGTGCAATAAGATCGCGAATCGTCGCAAGGCCTTCTTGGTAAGCCTTCTCCGCCTCTTTAAACCGCTCCTTTTCTTCGGGGGTCATAGGTTTTTCTTTTTTCTTTTCACCTTTTAGTTCAGCAGCTTTTTTTGTAGCTTCACGAGCATATTGAGCTCTGTTTTTATCGCTCAAAGAAAACATTTCCTTGAAATTATCAAAGATATTTTTTTTCTGAGCAGCTTTATCTTCATCTTCAACTTGTTTGTCATCTTTTTTTTGAACCGATTTATCATCGGCAGGTTGCGGTTTTTGATCTGACTGCTTGACCTGTTGGTCGGGTTGTTGTTCTTTTTCACCCGCATTTTTTACCCATGCAGGCAGATCACCATCAGGTTTTTTTTGTTCCGCGCTCTTCTCAATCCACTGCGGGGCACTCTTCT
>CAZPFH010000103.1:0-3504 GCA_964585825.1 uncultured Candidatus Peribacteria bacterium | reverse complement strand
AAAATAATTAAACAAAGCTGTACTTAATAGGAAAAGCGCCAAAAAAAAGAATTCGATCCAGAGTATTTTAAAGACCAAAATAACGGGTGCTTGCCTATAAATGTATACTGCTTCATCTCTTGTATTCATGTTCCAATAATAGCACAGCTCGATAGAATTTGAATATAGACAATTATCCCATAGATCTATTACGCCAGTACATCCTCGGCGGTTGAATCGGCAACAAATAAAAACGACTTCTTTTTTCCTTTTGGCAAATCGTGAATAAATTTCGCGTCCCCTTTATTGGTTGAAACGATATGAATATCGCCCTGCGGCGCTTCGTTTAATGTTTTCTCCAGTGACTGATTTGAGATTTTAATCTCGGCAGATAGAGGAAAACGAGCTTCGTATATGAGTTTTTGCAGATAATACCGCGCTTTTTCGGTAGAAGCTTTGGTTGTGCACATCCATAACGTTAATTTGCCGGACCAATTTCTATACAGTTGATAGGCAAGAAGCATTGCCAGATCGAATTTCCTATCGTCCCGGAATTCTTTTTTAATAACTTTCGGTGAAATCCAGACATGAATATCCTTTTCCGATCCCAATCCGGCCTCTTCGTCACGATTAAATAAAACTACACCAATTTTTTGCCTATATGCGTTTTTAAATATTTTTTCCAAATTAGTTACAGATATCCTTTCCGATTTGAAAGGCAAAAATAGAATATTGGGATGAAATACCTGCCCACCGATAGCTTCCAAAGAAATATTCACTCCCTCGGTATAATCATGTGTTTCGATTATCGAAGATGATGTAAAAATCCCTTCATCGGAAAACTTATCAACCATATCGGGAAGTTCAGATAATTCCTCTTTGTTTTCCTTGGGGGTAATATCATCGGCATCGGGGACTTTTTTCTCGCTTTTCAGCTTAATCCCAAGCACCGTCATAGTTCCGGTAGGGTATGCAATTGCTTTAATAAGAGGAAAATTTCCCAAAAGAGTACGAGTAATTACAACCGGCACCAATATATTCGGCTTCCAAGTATGCTTGGTGGATTCCGGTAGTGTAATAATTTTCCTGGCCGCCCATTCGGCGAGAGTCAAAAACAATCCCGATCGCAAATCACCTTCTTCAGCTTTTAATTTTCTTTTTACCAACCAAGCATAAAGCGCAATCAGAAAAGTAAACGCTATAAGTCCCGCAATAGGACTGATAACGAACATAAAAACAATTGATGCAATAAATCCATACAATGCAACAAATTTTGGAACTTTTATGCGCGGCCGAAAACTCACCATCCCCAAAGACTGTTCAATAAAGACGGATATATTAATAAGCGCATAGGTTATTAAGAAAAACATCGTAAGCAGTGGCGCAATTTTATTCAAACTTCCCACGGTAAGTGCAATAAAAATAATCACTGTCGTAAAGATAATCGCCACATACGGCTCGCCTTTTTTTGTTTTTTTGCTAAAAAGCTTACTTAAAGGCAAAACCTTATTCTTCGACATAGCGTGCATTAAACGGGGAGCTGCAACAAAGGTTGTAAGTCCACTCGAAAAGGTCGCGGCAAGGATGCCCGCAAGAACAATGGGCCCGTAAAAAGCAAGATCGACCATAATAAGATTATTTTCAACCAACTGCTGAGGATCGGAAATTGTTCCGAGCCAAAACGCAACAGCGATATAAATGGTTGTGGTAAGTCCTATAGCCCATAAAACACCTTTTGCAATTTGCCTTTTCGGGTCGGTAAGCTCGCCGGACAGACCAATGCCCGCCTGAAGCCCGGTCATTGCCGGGAAAAACAAGGCAAACAGCCACCAAAACGATCCCCACGAACCGGTTGTCATATAGTGTGCAGTTTCTATATTTTCCCACCAAGCTCCGCCACCAATAAACAAACTGATGATGGCAACAACAATAAGTACAAATACAATCATTTGTGCCCGAATGGCGATAGAAACGCTAATAATGTTCAATAAAAGTAACAAGGCCAAAACCGCATACACCACCAATTGAAAAGAGTGCCCCGGGAAAATATACGTCCATGCTTCGGCAAAACCGAAAATATAAAAAACAACGGAAAACATTTGAGCTAATACCAAAGGAATTCCCACACTTCCCCCCACCTCAAGTCCGAGGGTTTTTCGAATAATGGAATAGGCCCCGCCGGCTTCTATTCTAAGATTGGTGGTAATCGAGCTAAGCGATAAAGCTGTTGCAACAGTAACGGTAGCAGCAAGCAAAATAATCAAGATAGTTGGGACAATCCCCGCATTTCCCACGACAAAGCCAAGACGCAAGAAAAGAACCACCCCTATAATACTCAGGAATGTGGGAACGAAAACACCGTTAAAAGAATTGAATTTTTTATTGGTAAATGTTTTTCCTTTTTTCATAAATGACATCTAAAACATACGTTTCTCCCTCTATTATACATGAATCAAAAAGAAACTGTTAAATAAATAACCAATCGCTATTATTCCCACTCCCACACTACCAAAGAATATGGCAAGAAGCTTGAGCGTCATAACTCTTTTCAGAATGACCGCCTCAGGAAGGGAAAGTCCTGCAATGGACATCATAAAGGCAAGCGATGTTCCAAGCGGCACGCCTCCTGCGGTAATTCCGAATATTAATGGTGCCACCGCTGAACACCCCGCATATATGGGTATCCCTATCAGCGCCGCAATCGGAACCGACAACACACTGTATTTTCCTACCGTATTGATAAAGAAATCCTGCGGAACAAATCCGTGAATAATTGCGCCAAGCCCAACACCGCCGAGGATATAAGGAAATAATTTTTTTAACGTTTGAACTCCCTGTCGTAACGCATAAATAGCCTTTTGAGACAATTGATCGGGCATTGCGTTTATTTTTCGCATATCGTCATCGCTTTGCAAAATAATGTGTTTTTCCAACTTTAACGATCCAAGAAACATACCTGCAAACACTCCCAGTAAAATACCCGAAATCGCATAGATAAAAGCCAACTTCCAACCAAATAATCCCCCCATAATCACAAAAGCAACTTCATTCACCAATGGAGAAGTAATAAGAAAAGAAAAGGCGACACCCAAAGGAATTCTTGCTTTTAAAAAACCTATAAAGAGCGGTATTGACGAACAGGAACAGAAAGGAGTTATAGCGCCAAAAAGTGCGGCCGCAATATTTCCTGATCCGTATTTTGCTTTATGCATAACCTTTCGTAACGTATCGTCTTTAAAAAATGTTCGTATAAACGTAATAATCGAAACTACCAAGAAAATTAACGCAAGTATTTTTATGCTGTCATAAATAAAGAAATGTAACGCCGTTGCCAAATTATCTTCTTGAGGTAGCTTGAGCATTTCATACACAATGATGTCGGCCAGCCAATTAAGCATGAAGGATATCGGTTAAATGGAAAATTGTAGTATATGCTGCAATTGTATACTATCATCTTATTGCACAATCATTAATTCACTGCATATGAAAAACGTACTTATAAAGATACTGGTAACGCTGGCGTAT
>CAZPFH010000102.1:0-3549 GCA_964585825.1 uncultured Candidatus Peribacteria bacterium | reverse complement strand
CGTAATCTTTTTCCTATACGAAAAAAAGGCATCATCATTGCCTTACGTGCGGTTTTAGGCTTAAGAATCTTCAGCAAATCAGGATTAATAGGTGTTTTTGTAATATTGATATACGAAAGACCAAGGTCCTTTGCCTTTTTCAATGTAGCTTGTTCAAGATAGTCGCGATCGATAGATTTTATCCCCTGTGACATGTTTTTTTTGGGGCCTGCTGTCGATTGCTCCTGCGTTGCTTGCTGTACCTTAGTGTCCTCTGCCATGCGAAACTATTTAATAATCTTTCTATTATAGCAGAAAAATGCCTTTAAATAAAGATCTTAGGCTGTCACTGACTCTTTAACTCGTGGAAGAATACGTTTTGTGAGATAACGATTCATTTTCCTTTTTAACAAAGCCAATTGAACTTTATTTAATCCATATAATCGATAATTGGTACCCTTTTCATCTCGAAATCTAACAGACTTCAAAAAATTGTTAATTCTTTCCATGATAGTATCCAAAAATATTTTTTTATTTTTACTAAGATATGTATAGGTATCAATATTTGCAGTTTTAATACGCTTTTCCACCTGCTGACCATATGAAGCAATAATCGTTTCAATAACTGAAGATAAACGTCGTTTAGCAAATGAATATCTTCCCGATAATAGCTGCTTACGCATAACAGAAGAGAGATGCGTTTTAACTTCATATGTAACTCCCAATATACTCGAATAATTCTTTTTTTCTTTTTCAACTTTTGCAACTGCAAAATAATCAATATACTTTTGCGTATCTTTACTCACCATCATATATGGCGTTTCGAGAAGCATATGCCGAATAGTTTTTTCTTTTTCCTTAAACTGTTTTTTTGTCCAACATTGTTGCAATAATTGCAATGCTGCATCAATGGATCTTCTCTGATTACCATATTTTTGTACAAGGGAAATGTTTTTTTGTTGTACCGCATGTTTAAATCGTTTTTGCAAATATTTTTTTGTTAATTTTGCATCCTTCATAATATCAACAACAAGTTTTGGTCTCTTTTTTTGATGCAGTTTTTCCATCCGTTTTTTTACAAACGCAATATCTTTATTCCCCTCACTAAAAAGCCATAACGCCGTTTTGGGCTGAGCAATAAACATATACACAAATTGATTCGTTTCTTTGATTGACTTCATCACGTTTTTTCCCAATAATTTTCGTACCAAATTAAATCGTTCGGTAAACCTGGTAAGCATTTTTTTTGCTTTTCCAGGATCTTTTTCACTGGCAATAGCAACAAGATCATTCTTTGCTATATGCAAGACGTTCGCTATAAGCCTGAATTTTTCCGGATCTTTTTGTTGTATTTTACTCAAATAACCTCCAATCTCTTTCAATAAATGTATCATTTTTTTATTGACCACATGCTCTTTTTGCTTATCGTTAAGGGTCTTGCTCGGCAGTACATAATCAAGCAAATAAGTGATTTGTTGTGAGGAGAGTTGACTAATCGGCTTTTTAAATATCATCTTGCTGAGAGATGTTATCACCGGGGATCCTTTCAATAATTTCGCAATAACCGGCTTTAGAGTGTTTGAAAGTTTTACAAATTCATGATCATCTTTAATACGATCCAGTGCTAAGGCGATAAATTCATAAAGATACTTCGTATCCCCGGAGGTCTTTTTAAAACGTTCAACGCTAATACGATGGTATCGATTCAAGAAAGCCCTGTTTTTGCCCGTCGCATAGCTGTGTGGTCGCCCGATAATTTGATATAATGCGGGAGGGAATCCCGAAAGAGACTGTAAAAGTGGTCTCATTTTTTTCAATCCATTAACAACTTGTTGACGTGCTTCATTTCTATTATCGGCAACCGTAACGCCGGCAACAGTTATTTTTAAACTGGGAAATCGCAACGAAGCCAATTGCCTGTCAAAAATATTCACCAACGATTTCCCTTTTGTAAATGAAAGTGCTCGTGTAGTTTTGACTATCCATCGTTGAAAATCATTAACCGCTCGAATACCTTCTTTTCTAGCTACAAACTTTTTCCACCCACCTGTTTTATCCATTATTTTCTTTTTGAACTTCCGATATCCTTTTTCAATAAGCAATTTATAAACAACGGTTTGAAAAGGGTCTAAATTCTTTAACGTTTCCATTTCTTTACCGAATGATTCAAGCGTTCCCACCGTTCCTGTCTTATTCTCGTCTAATTCAGAATTATCATCAAAAACAGGATCGCCTTCCCTACCCTTTTTTGCTTTACGTTTATGCTTTTCTCCTTGCTTTTCAATAGATTGCAGCGTGTTAACAAAACCGTTGCCTTCACCTCCCGCTCCATATTTTTTTACCAGTTTTATAATTTCCGTTATCTGCTTACGGACCAATGGGTTTAAACTTTTAATTTCATTTTTTATCAACTTTATAAATGAGATAAAACCGGGAGACCCGTCAGGCTTTATTTTGAGTAATAATTGCCCAAGATAAACACGTTTAATGATCGGCTGATAATGCTCCAGATCATACGCTTTTGCTTGCTCATATATTTGTATCGCTTTTTCACCCGAAATACTTCTATTGGGAAGCTTCTTAACTTTGTCCAGATACTTTTTCAACGGATCTTTATCGCCTTTTTCAAAAGAATACGAAAAATTTACAATACTTTTTACGTATTTTTTATGCAGTTCCAAATAATGTTGTTTTGGTTTCTCACCCATCAGTTAACAAAAAGCGTTTACATATCGTATTATTATACAACACATAAGCGCTTTTGTATATAACTTGGTTTGTATCTTACTTTGTGCCCTTTATTGCTTTCACGATAGATTCAGCTGATTTTTCTCCTATACCTTCTATCGTCATCAAATCTTTCACACTTAAACCTTTAAGTTGCTCCACTAAAGTTAAATTCGCAGCTTTTAATTTATTAAGAACAGAGGCGCTCAAATCAAGATCATCAAGATCCTTTACTTCTTTTTTCTCTTTTACACCCTTTTTATCGGGCAACTTATCGTCCAATTCACTAATATCAAGTATATCAATTTCCCATCCTGCCAATTCTGAAGCAAGACGCACATTTTGACCATTTTTACCTATAGCAAGCGGCCTTTGATCAGGATTCACATAACATGATGCTCGCTTTTCGCCATCATCCAGCTTAATGAAAGTAATCTTTGCAGGTGCAAGAGCTATTTTAATGTATTCCTCCTGATTTTCCGTCCACGGAATGATATCTATCTTCTCTCCATTTAATTCATCCATAATGTTTTGAACACGTACTCCTTTTTGACCAACACATGAACCAATAGGATCAATCTTTTCATCATTCGAAGAAACAGAGACTTTGCAACGGACACCCGCTTCACGAGCAATTCCTTTAACTTCTACAACACCTGATTTAATTTCCGGAATTTCAAGCTCAAGAAGCTTACGAACCAAATTGGGATGTGTTCGTGAAATAACAAGCTGAGGACCTTTTGTTGTTTTAATAACCTTGTCCAAATAGAGTTTAATGCGCTGTCCTCCATAGTATTGCTCACCCGGAATTTGTTGATCGGGAGGCAACATAGTTGTGATTTT
>CAZPFH010000101.1:0-3564 GCA_964585825.1 uncultured Candidatus Peribacteria bacterium | reverse complement strand
ATGACTTTTATGTTCTTCCAAATCAGCAATGGTGCTGTTTGTATCGTTTAAACGTATCATATGAAAAAATAAATAAAATGATTATTGTTTGTCTTTTACTTTTTCCCAGTCCGCTAAGAATGAAGCTACGCCTTTATCCGTTAACGGATGATTGAACAGTTTTTCCAATATTGCTGCCGGGATGGTTGCTATATCAGCCCCCATCAGTGCCGCATCGATAACGTGGCGCGGGTGACGAACGCTGGCAACGATAATTTTTGTATCGAAATTGTATTGTTGGTATATTGTCGTTATTTCGTGAATCAGGATCATCCCGTCTTCCGAAATGTCATCAAGTCGTCCGACAAAAGGGCTAACATAGGCAGCTCCGTTTTTTGCGGCAATAAGTGCTTGTCCGGGCGAGAAGACCAGGGTTACATTCACTTTAACACCTTCTTTTGAAAGTACTTTTAGGGCCTTCATGCCGTCGATAGTCATAGGAATTTTCACCACAATGTTTTTATGCCATGCGGCATATTTTCGTGCTTCTTCAATCATTTTTTCGCTGTCTGTCGCTATAACTTCCGTACTGATCGGGCCATCTACAACTTCAACTATCTCTTTTATCCGTTTTTCCAGTGAAACCCCTTCTTTTGCTATTAATGAAGGGTTGGTGGTAACACCGTCAACGACGCCCCAGTCGTTATATTTCTTGATATCCTCAAGATTGGCTGTGTCGATGTAAAAATCCATACGTAAAATGTTAAATATACAAAAAAGCTTTGTACACAATACTACCTTGAAAAGGCGATTTCGTACAGAAATTCACTCTATACTCAGTTCTTTTCCAGCTTCGCTATTTGTTTCTCCAGCCTGTCGAGCCCAAGATTTCCGGTACCTCCTTGATGCTTGGAAGCCTTCAACATGCGTTCAATTTCATCCGGGGTAACTTTAATCTTATCAAGATTTGCTCCTACTTCTATGTAAGCGTCTCTAAACGGGACCCCCTCTTTTACTTGTTCAAACGCTTTATGCGCCGCAAAAAGTTCCGGCGTCATGGCGTCCATCAGTACATCTTTTCGCGGTTTGATATTATTTATAATAACCGACATTACATCCAATGAAGACTCAGTATATCGTAAACCGAGAAAGAGCGGTCTTTTAATCTCCTGTCCATCACGATGATAGCCTGAAATTTTATGCATGATATTCATCGTGAGCTCGTTTTTGCATGAAACAACCGTTGCCGTACGTCCTCTTATTAATTCCGCAACATCAAGATTTTTCTTTTGTGGCATAATGGAAGATCCGGTTGCAATTGAATCGTTGATATCAAAGAAATGAAATTCTTGCGTGGTAAAGAAAAGAAGGTCTGAGGCAAGTTTGTTTAAGGTGAGCATCATTTGCACACATGACTCTAGCACCATTCCCTCAATTTTACCTCGTGAATTTTGGCAATACATAACGTTATTTTGTGTCCGACTGAACCCCAGTTGTTTTGAAAGCCAATCGCGATCAAAACTAAACGGGGAACCGTAGCCCGCACCGGATCCCAGAGGATTTTGGTCGACAAGTTCGTCGGTTACCGCTTTAAGAAGTCTTGTATCATCGAGTAAGCTTTCCACAAACGCAGCGAGCCAGGTGCCTACGGTAGTCGGCATGGCTTTTTGCATATGCGTGTATCCCGGCATTGGAATAAATTCATATTTTTTCGCCGCCTTTAGTAGTGTTTTTGCCAACTTGAGTGACCGTTTTTGCAAACCGAGTGATCGTTCTTTCAAATACAGGCGCATCATAACCAAAACCTGATCGTTTCGTGAACGTGCCGTATGAATTTTTTTACCAACCGCTCCCAATTTTTCAATAAGATATTCTTCAATTTTTGTATGACTGTCTTCGTCCTCAACTTTTAATTGGAATTTTCCCTGTTTATATAAATCAAGAATTTCATCCAGACCTTTTTCAAGCTGTGTAAGTTCTTTTTTGTTTATAATCCCGTGTTTTTCCAATAATCGCGCATACATTCTCGATCCGAAAATGTCGTTGGGGATCATCAGTTGATCATAAAGTATATCCTCACCGGCGTTGTAGTTTTCTACATGAGGATTAATTTCGACCGTTTTTTTCTTAAACCAAATTTTACGTTTAATTGGTTTTTTCTTTGTCTTGTTGTTTGTCATAAGAGTGGAAAAGTTTAGGAAATTTTCATAGTGCGGCGTCCGTTTTCACACGCAATGGTAGCGAGTTTCTCAACGTCATACAGCCGTACCGCGTCGGCAAAAAGATTAATTTCATCCCAAATATCACCATTTGAATTTGGAATGAAGATATCACTGATGTTGTCTGTTCCGATGGAAACGTTAATTCCCGCTTCCAGCATTTCAACTGCCGGAGCAATAGAATTGTGCACCGGTGCCGTTTTGTCTTTGAGCTGCGTCATGCCGATAGCAGCTCGTGGACTGACGGTACAGTTTGTACCGGTTTCTTTATATAAGTCGTACATTTTTTTTCGATAATCTTCCGGTTGGCATGCAAGAGAAATGCCGTGGAGAATGGTAAGATGCCCCGGATAGTTATGTTCAAGCACTTTATTAAGAATCATTTCCGTATCACGTTCGTCCGGATTGTTTTCCTGATCGATATGTATATCCAAATCTTTTCCTAAATTTTTTGCGATGGAAAAAAGTACATCTGCATGTTTTTTGTCACCGCCTCCTCCTTTCAGTTTTCTGTCTCGAGAAGGAAGGCCCCCAACGGCATCACAAATTTCGCACGCCTCTTCATATGTTTCAATTTTTGATTTATCAAAATCGGTTGAGTCTTCATTAAGAAATCCCTCTAGCGGCTGCGGTACAAGTTGCAAAATAAACGAACCGTCTTTTTTATATTTATCTCGTATTTTCGCTGCCAGTTTGACTACGCGAAGTCCCACAATACTGTCTGCGTCGACATGCGTGCGACATGCCGTAATACCTTGCTCTTTCATGTTTTGTATATACATATCAAAACGATCTTCCATTGTCTCAAAATATTCTTCACTTTTTTTCAGATCTCGCATCAGTATCCATTTCCGTTCCATAAGGTCCATTGCTTGAGTCCACATCTCTTCGGTAATTGTGAAGGCACGGTCAATATGCGCATGACAACTACATATCCCGATGCCTTTCTTGGCTACTTCTTTAAAGAATAAATCTTTAAAAATAAAAGGGACTGACATGTGATAAGGTTTAGTACATTGAATCTTCTGGCCTATATTATAGTGGAGAAAAATTTTTTGCAAGAAAATGCAATAAATGGTAAAAATAAGGGGTGCCGACTAGAAAGGCGACGTAGCCAAGTGGCTAAGGCAGTGGTTTGCAAAACCATTATTCGTGGGTTCGATTCCCACCGTCGCCTCCATATTTTATTTGTGCACCCGTAGCTCAGCTGGATAGAGCGCAGCCTTGCGGAGGCTGAGGTCACAGGTTCGAATCCTGTCGGGTGTACCACGAAGTTTTTGTAAATTGACACACGCCCGAAATACTGTTAGGGGATACGCCTCGTCGCGAAGATAGGCAGCGTCCTGGGAATAGTCGTAGTACTCCA
>CAZPFH010000100.1:0-3581 GCA_964585825.1 uncultured Candidatus Peribacteria bacterium | reverse complement strand
AAATACGATGCTTCTTTCTTGGTGCCGAAAAAGGCATTGCCAAAAAAGCAGCAAATAATATGAAAAAAAAATATCCCAAGCTTTCCATTGTGGGCACTTATGCCGGCTCCCCACATCCAAATGAACAAAAATCAATCATTAATATGATTAATAAGTCAAAAGCTGATCTGCTTTTTGTTGCATATGGAGCTCCCGCCCAAGAACAATGGATTGCCAAAGTATTACCCTCGCTTAAAACAGTATCAGTTGCTTTAGGTATTGGAGGAACTTTTGACTTTATTGCCGGAAAACGAAAACGGTCTCCGCGGTGGATGCAAAAAATCGGACTTGAATGGCTTTATAGGCTAATCCAAGAACCTTCACGATGGAAACGTATTTACAATGCAACTATTCGGTTCCCCTACACTATTATTTCTTCTTTGGACGACCGCGTTTAGATTTTTTCTTTGTAACATTTTCCGCAACTTCCTCTCCCCTCTCCTTTAACGAATCAATAATCGGCATAATTTTATCAACAATCGAATGTGCAATAATGAGTGGTTTATAAACAAACTCATTAACCTTTTGAGCGGTATCTTTAATATAATAACTTGCCTTACTTGCATCACGCAGGATGAAAACAAGATATAAAATGGCAACTGCAAGTAAAATACCAACTAAAAGAATAACTGCTGCCAATACTACATAAAGAATGTCGAGCGAAGTATTAATCATAATGTTTTAACAGTAAAGGTATGTATCAATTGTAGTTTGCCAAAGTTTACTTGGCAACATTAAATAAGCTTTTTCAATAGCTTGTTAACCATTTTAGGTTTTGCCTGCCCTTTTGTCTCTTTCATAACCTGACCTACAAGAAAACCAAAAACTTTCTCTTTTCCTTCTTTGTATTGCTTAATAACTTGAGGATTTTCATCAAGCACCTTCTTACATGCACGCTCAATAACATTTTCATCGGTAACCACCTTTAACCCCTTTTCTTGAACAATATCTTCAGCACTTTTTTGTTCATCATACATCGTTTCAAAAACAACTCCCTTTGCTTGATTATACGAAATCACTCCCTCTTCAACCAGCTGAATCAGCTTCCCCAAATCTTCAGACTGAACAGGGCTTTCTCGTAATGATATTTGATCTTCTTTCAATCTTTTTAACAAAATGGTATTCATAAAAGAAACTGCTTTTTTAGGATCATTTACCATATCCACGATATTTTCAAAATATTGTGCCGTATACAAATCAGACGTCAAAATGCGAGCATCATCGGGTAACAATTGGTATTCTTTCTCATAACGTTTTCTTTTTTCGGAAGGCATCTCGGGAACAGTCGCTCGAATAACATCCAATTCCTTTTCTTCAATTGTTAAAGGAGGTAAATCAGGCTCTGGGAAATAACGATAATCATCAGATCCTTCTTTGCTTCGTAAAAAATAAGTTTTCTGACTATCGTCTGCCCATCCCATAGTTATATCATGGTCAAGGGGCTCACCGCTTTCCCATAATGCTTGTTGACGTTCAACTTCATAAGCAATAGCAGCCCCCAAACTTCTAAAAGAATTTAGATTTTTTATCTCGGCACGCGGATACAATTTTTTTTCACCTGTATGACGGATAGAAACACTGGCGTCAAAACGCATCATTCCCTTTTCCATATCGGCATCGGAAGCCCCGCAAAATCGTAAAATATTTTGGATCTCGCGTGCATATGCCATAGCTTGTTCCGGCGTTCGTATGTCAGGCTCTGATACAATTTCCATAAGTGGTGTACCGGCACGATTATAATCAACCAAACTACCACCAGGCACATGCGTTAACTTTCCCGCATCATCCTCCAAATGTAATCGTGTAATATTTATTTTTACAGGCCTTTCTTCATTTTCAACATCAACAGTTACCCAACCTTTTTCTGCCAATGGTTTATCGTACTGAGAAATTTGAAATCCTTTCGGTAAATCCGGATAAAAGTAATTTTTCCTATCAAATTTACTATACGGTACCACCCTGCAGTTCAAAGCTAAAGATGCTTTTATACCTTTACGTACAGCCTCTTTATTAATAACCGGAAGTTGCCCGGGAAATCCCATGCACACTTCACAAACATTGCTGTTCGGGTCCTTATCAAAGGAATCGTTATCGCACCTGCAAAACATTTTTGTTTTAGTTGCAATTTGTGCATGAATCTCCAAACCGATAATACTTTCGAAAGTGCTCATATGTTTGTTTTAAACAACAGTTAGATTGTACTAAACTTAAGCCGATTTGGAAACAAGTCTTTTTATTAACGCATTCACGCGCACTTCCAAAACCTCAATCGTTGAATCATTGCGAACAATATAATCTATATGTTCCGGTTTTTGCTGCATTGAAATAATACTTTCATATTCTTCCCTTGTTATTTTCCTGGTAACACGAGTTCTTTTAAAGGCAGTCTCATGTGGCGCATCAACCCACACAATAATATCGGGAGAAAAACCAAGACGTTTATCGTCAAATCGTATAGCCTCAATTGCTATATTTGCATTTTTTGTTGCATGTATCCTCTTATTCATTTCATTGAAAACCAACGGATGGATAAGTTTTTCAAGAATACGCAGCTTATGAGTGTTATTAAAAACAACCTGTCGCAATTTATCCCGATCTACACTCCCCTTCCCTTCAATCAAATAATCTTCTCCAAAAAAATCTCTTATTTTTTTCCATCCATCTTTACCGGGCTTATATAAATCGTGCACAACGGCATCAGCATCGATACAAAAAAACCCATTTTGCTCGAAAAATCCCAAGACCGTTGTCTTTCCCGACCCTAGATATCCTGATATGCCAACAATATATGGCCTGAAATAATTCATAAATTACAATTTTGCTCCTAAATCATTAAGTGCTTTTTTATATATACGCAACGCTCCTTCCCCTTGTTTCTTATTTATATTTACACCTATTTCGTGCGCTATACGATTCCGCACTTTATGAGCCGACCACACACTATCTATTGCGGCAAAAAGAGAGCCGGCACTTTTTAACTGTTCCCCTACCGAACCTTTATATCCACGCAATTCAAGTACATGCCCCAACAATTTATCAGCATCTAAAATAGCGGTATGCATATTTCGATAACTTTCTTCAACGATATTCGTCCATTGTTTTTCAATAAATTGCCGATGAGAAGAAGAAAGATTCTTTCCGCCAGCTTTAATGAAAACAAGAAATGCAACAATAAAAGCCAAGAGAACAACCCCTGCGATAATAAATGAAAAAAATGTTTCCATAAACTTGTGTGTATTATCGTTTTACATTTTCGGTTTGCTGTTCTTCATCCTTCATGGTATCGGGGAAACCATGCTTTTTCACATGCTGTACAACCAAATCGGATAAGAGCTGCTTTAATACTTCCTGATCGGTAAAATTTTTCGATTCCAAATATTTTTCCTGAGAAGCAACCAAATTTTTCTCAACACGTTTAGGATTGTATACATCTTTAAGGGTAACCGTTGTTGCTCCACCCAATTTAGCTAGCGTTACATCACCATAATTAAAAATAGTTCGAACAACACCTTTAATCGTATAACTCATACCTTCGATTGATT
>CAZPFH010000099.1:0-3698 GCA_964585825.1 uncultured Candidatus Peribacteria bacterium | reverse complement strand
AAAGTTTTTTGAAATGGCAGATACCCAATCCTGAAAGTCGAGATTATCCTGACAATGGAGATTATGACATCAAGCCATTTATTGGAGCTTTGCACCTTATTAATACTGTTAATGAAAAAGAAGAAGCTTTGGGCAATAAACCAAAAGGTATTAGTAAGCAAGAATTTGCACTTTTTGCTCCTACATTAGTGCACTACAAAAATATAAATGATTACGCACAGAAAATCATAAGACTCAGAACAGAAATTAAAGGAAAGTCAAAACAGGAACAGCGACAAATTTTTGAAAAACATCGCAAATCATTTGCAGGCGAATTTTTGAATACAAGTGACACAAAAGAGATTGAATCACTTCTCAAGAACCTAAAGGATTATGGTGATAATGCTATTCGTTATTTTCGGCTAACAAGATTTATTCATATCCGCGGTGGAGGCTTTTATGTAGATTTAGAACCAAGAAGATCCGTTGAAATCAAAGCCTTATTAGAATATGACAATGCTCAATCTGATGATTTTGAAAGTAAAGAAGCATATCTTGATTATATTTCAGATGTATCAAGGCCAGAATTACCATGGGAAACTCCTGAACAACATAGAGAAATCATTGCAAATCTTCTTGAAGAAGTTGAAAGATACGAGAATAAACTGCAAAAAGATCATCGGGAAGAAAAAACATATTCTAAAATGGATAATGAGGAATTAAAAGAATACATAGAAGAATTGCGCACGTATAGACGAGCTTTGCAGGAAGAAGACGATCATCAAAAATCTCAATCCGTTGAACAAATTGAAACCTATATTGAAAATCTCGAAAACATTTTTGATTTTGAAGACCGCCCTATTCTATTAGAAAAACTTTCTGCTTTAGGCTTACATGCATTGAACGACGCTATTAAGATTCAACCAAACTATCCAGTTGGTGATGATAATGAGCCAACTTTTACCGCACCAGCAAACACACCCGACATAGAATGCTTTTATGAAAGTTTTAATGCAATTTGTGAGGTAACAATGCTCAAAGGGCGCGATCAATGGTACAACGAGGGACAGCCAGTAATGAGACACTTACGAGATTTTGAGGAAAAGCACGCAGATAGACCATCCTATTGCCTATTTATTGCTCCCACGCTACATAGAGATACAATAAATACCTTCTGGGCAGCCATTAAGTATGAATACGAAGGCCGACCTCAAAAAATTGTTCCTCTATCTATAAATCATTTTGTTTCAATCTTGAAAATATTGCTTCAGCTTAAGCAACAAAAAAGATTTCTGAAACATGAAGAAATTTCACATTTATATGATGAGATTTTAAATTCTTCCACTTCATTCAGTGATTCAACGGAATGGTTACGCAGTATACCAAAAGCAATTTCTTCTTGGAAAGAAAATCTTATTTCACAAACATAAATATGAAAACAAATATTATTTACAATGACGACTGTATAGAGATACTTAATAACAAAGTAGATGAAAAATCTGTAGACTTAATTTTTGCCGACCCTCCATACAATCTGTCTGGCAATGGATTAAAGTGGGAAGGTAGTAAAACCGGCGGAAACTGGTATATGGTAAACGAACACTGGGATAAAATGACTGCTCCTGAATATCTCAAATTTACCCGAAAATGGATAGGAGCTTCTGACAAAGTCTTGAAAGATAAAGGTTCAATTTATATTGCTTGCAGTTATCACAATATTAGTGAAGTAATGATTGTTTTAAAGCAGCTAGATTTCAAAATAAACAATATAATTACTTGGTATAAAACAAATGCAATGCCAAACATGACAAGGCGTGTATTTACTCATGCGACGGAATTTGTTGTTTGGGCTGTTAAAGGCACTGGATGGACTTTCAATTATGACAAGATCAAAGAAATAAACCCTGAAAAACAAAAGGACGGACGTGATAAACAAATGCGTGATTTGTGGCAATTCCCTTTGGTACAAGGTAAAGAGCGTATTCGTGGAAAAGATGGCAAAGCCCTACATCCTACGCAAAAACCAGAAGAAATGCTGAAACGAATAATTTTAGCAAGCTCCAACAAGGGAGACATCATACTTGATCCATTTTTGGGTAGTGGCACAACCGCTTACATTGCCAAAAAATATGGGCGCAAATGGATTGGGATTGAAAAAGATAAAACGTATTTTAAAATAGCAAATAATAGACTTTCTTAATTATGAAAAACATTAGCAACAAAGAACTGAAGGAATTTATCCAAAGCGGGCATATCAATTTGCTCGTTGGTTCAGGTTGCTCATTAGACTTTCTCACAACACTAAAAGACATTGAAGATCGAATGAATGAAGAAAGCACGAGAGAACAAGCCCAAAAGGATTATTACAAATTGATAAAGAAGTCTAAAGCTGTCCTCGACAAATCACTCGAATCAGACGCAACGGAAAAAGGCAAACTAACAAAAACTAAGCAAAACTATGATAATTTTCTTGGTTTTTGGGCTGAAACGCTCTCAAAGCGATCTTTGCATATAGTAAATAAACAGGTGAATGTCTTCACAACAAATTTTGACATGTTCCTTGAAGATTCTTGTGAAAGATTGAATATTCCGTACAACGACGGCTTTGCTGGTCAAATAAAACCTGTTTTTAGCGTTGCTAACTTCAACAAGATACAAAAATACAAAAGTTTGCAGTTTGACAATACATCCGACATTCCGCTTTTTAATATCATTAAATTGCATGGTTCGGTTTCCTGGCTAACCCAAGAGGAAAAAATCATTTATTCCAACGGCTCTCACATACCCGATGACTTAGACGATAAAACAGGAGAAGATTTTGATGGTGGATATAATAAAATCGCCATTATCAACCCAAATGCAGAAAAACATTTTGAGACAGTGCTTGATACAAATTATGCTTCAATGCTCCGAAAATTCACTTTGGAATTGGAGAAAGAAAACAGTGTACTGATTTTAGTCGGTTTTTCTTTAGCAGATAACCACATCAAAAATCTTTTATACGGCGTAATGAAATCAAATCCTACTTTGGTTGTGGTCTATTTTTCTTATTCCCAATACGACGAAACCGCCGATAAATTGGATGAAAAGAAAAACCCCAATTTATATATCATTTCCCCGGAGGCGGATTTTTCTTTTGAGAAAGCAGCAGATTTTCTCGCAAAATTTTTTGTGAATTCTAATGACACCCCACAACATGAAAGCGAAGACGAAATTTAATTTGCAGGACAGATTAGTCAACGACTCCGTATTTACGATAGGGAGCGTTTTTGGTGTTAAAGGGAAAGATATCGTCGTTAAAGTCAACAAAGACAAAAATTTACCACATTTATTTTTTAAAGGAAGAACGGTCAAAAATGTTTCAGTAGGACTTTCAAACTACGTAAAGATTATCAAAGGTTTTACTGAAATTATTTGCAAAGTAGAAGGTGAATATCTTGAAGAAGACAAGTATCAAACAAGAAAAAACTATACTAACGAAAAACAGAAAATTGAACGCTTTCTAAATGTATCTGTTTTCGGCTTTTATGATAATGATCACAAATTCCAACATGGTATTAAAGAAATGCCACTTATTGGGAGTGAATGTAAATTACTTTCACGAGAGGAATTTGAAAAGTTACATCAGCTTTTTGAGAAAGACGAATTGTCTATTCACTTAGGCTCACTCATAGACGAAGAAACACAGGAAATTTTTATTTCTGCAAAGAAACTATTTG
>CAZPFH010000098.1:0-3740 GCA_964585825.1 uncultured Candidatus Peribacteria bacterium | reverse complement strand
GGAAACAATTTCAAAAAATAGTTAAAGCACAAGGTAAAAAACGTCTACCAAAACGTGGCGAACATATATTCGTTGTCAAAGCCGGAAAAGACGGAGCAGTTAATAAAATACAAAACAAATTAATAGCTAATATCGCGCGGACAGCCGGATCTCCGCAAGATATGGGAGCAGGCGTCATTATCCATAAAAAAATCGGAGATAAAGTGAAAAAAGGAGATCCATTGTATACCGTTTATACGGAAAACAAAACGCGTATAACATATGTTAAAAAATTGCCGTATCGCAAGGCATATACTATTCAATAACAAAAATCTAATGACATATAAAAAAATCATCAATCAAATAAAAAATCTTGAAATTCAAGGCGCTGAAAATGTTGCGGTTTCCGGCGTAAAAGCGTTTGCGATTAAGTTAAAAAAAACAAATGACAAAAGAAAACTTCTAAAAGCATATCGTGAACTAAAAAGCACCAGGGAGACGGAACCTGCATTGCGAAACGCTCTTCGACATTGTTTGGAAAATTATCAAAAAAACCCAAATGTTACAGATGACGTTATTACTCATTTCAAAAAATCAAAGGAAAAAATCGCCGAATATGGTGCAAAAAAAATTCATGATGGAATGATTGTTTTTACTCACTGTCATTCGTCAACGGTACGCGTCATTATTGAAAAAGCCTTTGAACAAGGTAAGAAATTCAAAGTATATAACACGGAAACTCGGCCAAAATTTCAAGGAAGGAAAACTGCCACAAAATTGGCAAAAAAAGGTATTCCCGTTACACATTTCGTAGATAGCGCAGGAAGATCGATGTTACGCAAAGCGGATCTTTTTCTTTTCGGATGCGATGCAATTACCTCTGAAGGAAAACTTATCAATAAAATAGGAACCGAAATGCTTGCCGAATGCGCACACGACTGCAGAATACCGGCATATTCATGTACAAATTCGTGGAAATTTAATCCGGACACGGTATACGGTTTCGAAGAAGAAATTGAAGAACGAGATCCAAAAGAAGTCTGGGAAAATCCACCAAAAGGTGTTCAGATTTATAATCCCGCATTCGAAATTACAGCTCCCGACATATTCACCGGAGTTATTACGGAATTGGGTATATTTAAACCCGAAACTCTTGTTCATGAAGTACAAATGGCTTACCCTTGGATGTTTGATTAGAAATCAACTTTATATTTAAACGCAGAAAGATTAGAATACTGCTGATATTTTATTACGTTAAATGAAAAAGAAAAACATTCTCATTCTTTACGCTAAGATGGGAAAAGGACATTTCAGTGCAAGCAGTGCAACAAAAAAAGCTTTAGAGCTTCGATACGGAGATAAGGTTAATGTTGCCATGGTAGATTTTTTTCAACTACTCTCTCAGGGATTTAGCAAGACAACACAAAAAATGTACGACAAATCTGTTAAATTTATTCCTTCTTTTTATAAAGCCTTTTTCGAATTGTCCGACAAGAGATGGTCGGTTAAATTCCTCAATGCGATTAATTATATTTCTCTACAATCGGCAATGAAGAAATTGTTAAAAGAACATGATCCCGATATTATTATTTCCACCTTCCCCATATGGGATTACGCAGTAGCGCAAATGTGGAAGAAAATGCATCCCGGGGCACAGTTTATCAATATTATTACCGATTCGATTTCAATACACCAGGCATGGCTTATTGCTGATGCTGATTATCGTATTGTACCAAATCAAGACACGGCAAAAGTATTGATGGACGAAGGGGTTTCGCCTGAAACCATAAAAATATTAGGATTTCCTGTTAGTCTTGAGTTCACAAAGCAAACCGATACTAAAAAGGTGTTGGAAAAACTCAATCTTAATCCTCGACTTTATACTGTACTGCTCTTTGCAACGATGGGAAACAATCGAAGAAATGTCCATATTTTTGAAAAAGTGATTGGAGAAAACAGAGACTATAATGTTATTGGAATTATGGGGCGCAATAAAACATTATTACCAAAAATCGAACACTTAGGAAAAAAACGAAACGTCGCCCTACTCAAGTGGGTCGATAATGTCCCGGAATTGATGAAAGCGAGTAATCTGATTATAACAAAAGCGGGCGGTGCAACTGTTATGGAATGTATAGCGGCAAAAAAACCGATGATTATAACGCAAGTTATTCCCGGACAAGAAGAAGGAAATGCAAAACTTATAAAAAAACATAATCTTGGTGCCGTTCTTGGTAAGGGCAGGAAAGGTACCGATAAAATACCGGAACTTATTTCTCAATTCCGCCGCGATGACGAAAAATATGAAGCATATCTTGAGGAACAAAGTAAACCTAAAGCGGCAATACATATTGCCGATTTCATCAATTCATTGCTTTAAAGTTCCATTTCGTAAAGTTTCTGTGAATCAAGCAGATACAGTCTGTTTGAATCTTTATCAAAAAACATATCTTTCAAATCTCCAACTCCGTCAATAACATACTGTCCGCTATAAACAGCTCCTTCTCCCTGCACGTCTTTGTCGTAAACAAGAACACGATTGTCCTCGGGTTCAAGTACAAACAACTGATCTAAATCAAGTTCGGTAAATATTTTGGTTGGATTGTCCATTTTCTCCAATGGCGGTTTTGCAACGGTAAAGCCGGTTTGCACGCCACGATCAAATTTCGCAATATCACCGTTTGATTGCAAAATGTAAATATAACCATCAATGGCAAAATCAATAACTTCATCCAATTCTCCTTCGGAAATATATTCTTCGGCATTACCATACGCTTCACGATTACGAGAATACTTCCATACCTGTTTTGCCTCAGGGTCAAGAAGATACATTCTTCCGTTGTAAGATGCAACGGCGATTGAAGGTCTGAATGCTCCATCGTTGGTATCCATGAACTGGAATTGTCCGTTTGAATAATCAATTACTTTCCCGCTCTTTGTAATAAAGAGTAATGCATCATTGTCATCATCATATGTCCCGTCAATAACGGTTTCGTTATCATCTATAGTAATTGGCGCTTCAACTTTATCAAGCAATATTTCGTATAACGCATTATATTCAAATGCAAACACATGATCTTTATACGGAATTAAGCCAAGAGCGCTTACGTTGTCCCGCTGAGTTGTAAGATCGGCTACAATACGCGGATTGCTAACATATTTAATGTTATCAAGCTTTGTACGCTCTTCCTGAATCAATCCAAGTAATTCATTCGCTTTACTGCGGTGATATCCCGAATTCAAAACTTCAACCGCTTTTTGTTGAGCATCGGCCAAAATACTTGCAGCGGCATCTTTATTGCTTATTCCACGCAAGCTTGCCGTATTTATTTCTTCCTGTACCTGCACAAGCACTTCATCCAATCGTTCAATTTCACGTTGTGTCGCACCACTGTTTTTGACATACCAAATAACAACCGTGAGTAAGACAATCACAATAATCAGTGCGGCAAGAATTTTATCCTTTGTCATTTGCCGTGATGTCATGCCACGAAGAATATTATTCAATCCATGTGTCATTTTATCTCCCGTTCGCCTTAGCATTAAACCGATCTTTTTTGGTTTTATTCTTTCATGACGAGCTCTCTCGGGTATCTCTTCCTCAAGATATTCACGTACACCCTTACGTTCTTTATCGCTGAGTTCACTTAATCCTTCATGAAAAACCATACCGATAATACCGATTTTGCTTAAAATTTCCGGAGACAAAGCATCCTTAAGTTCGCTAAGCGAACCAACCAAATCCTGTGATTTTAAAGTTT
>CAZPFH010000097.1:0-3777 GCA_964585825.1 uncultured Candidatus Peribacteria bacterium | reverse complement strand
TCAATAGACTTATTCCGTCCATAATTATCCATACTAAAAAATGTAGAATCTAATTCAGGAACTTGTTCAGGAACTTGAAAATTAAAGCCTGATATCTCTCCACCCATATTAACCAAAGCCCATGGTTTATTTACAATTGTGCTACCAACTTCGTTTGTAAAATTATTATCATAGCCTCCGAGCAGTTTATAGGTATAACCCGCCATATCAGTTCCACCATATGTCCCTTCGGCAACATAAATATTAAAATTATCTCCTTCCAAACTGTGCATTCTAGACAATGCATCTTGAATTTCAGAGAAAGGACATTTTTTAGATCCAATTGGATTGCTTCCATCACAAGTTTTGCTGCTTATTGTATTGGAAACATAAAGATTTGGACCGCTAGAAAAACTAATGTCCGGATAATCTCCGATGACATCACCCATTGATGGTGTGTCAAAATCTATCGTCCACGTTGATCCCTGAAAATACTTCCCCCCTTGGCTAAACGCCAAAATTCCCACAATAGCGATAGCAATAAGGCCACCACCAATAATAATTTTCTTTTTCATAATTGTTTTTAATATTTTTATTTTTAATATATTAAAGGTTTATTCAACCAATTAATATTATATCATTTTTTATGCAATTTGTAAATACGCTTAGGCTTTCATCCAATTCATATATTCCTTTTCAACAAAGGCATAGAGCTCTTTTTCAAATACGATTTCGTCAAACTTTTTAGCGTGATTTCGTATGTATTTGCTGTCCCATGATTTTTTTTCACATTGTTCTACCGCACCTTTTAATTGGGCGACATTTTGTTCATTAAAGTAAATACCTGTTTTTCCATTAACAACAGTTTCAAGCGCACCACCCTGATTAAAAGCAATTACAGGTCTGCCACTTGCCATTGCTTCAAGAGGAGTAATGCCAAAATCTTCAACTTGCGGGAAAACAAGAGCTTTAGAACGGGCATATAAATCTTTAAGCTCTTTATCATCAACGAATCCCAAAAATTCAATGTTAGACCGTGCTTTTGCTTTCAGTTCTTTTTCTTGCACACCTGTTCCGACAATTTTCAGCTTGTACGGCAACTCATTAAAGGCGTCAACAATAAGATCGAATTTTTTATAAGGTGTAAACCGACCAACTGCCAAATAATATTCTTTCGTTGCTTTTGAAGTATAGAAATCGTTAACTGTAACCATTGGATGAATAACCGTAGCATCACGTTTATAATATTTTTTAATACGCTTTTTCACGTAGTGTGAGTTTGTTACAAATCGATCAACTCGATCAGCCGCAAGCCGATCCCACATGCGCACTTTATGAATAAGGTTGGGTATAAATTTTTTGATAAACCACGGCATTTTATAATTTCGGATATATTCGTGAGAGTTATCCCATGCATATCTCATCGGCGAGTGACAATACGAAATATGAAGTGTTTCCGGCTTTGTAATAACCCCTTTTGATGCAGAATGACAGCTTGAAAGAACAACGTCGTATGCGCTTAAATCAAATTGTTCAAACGCTAACGGATAGAACTTTAAATACCATTGATGTTTTGTTTTTGCTCTTGGGAAGTGCTGCACAAAAGAAGTATGTACAACGGCATCCTTAAAGGCCTCCATTTTCTCCGGATTATACAGTGCCGTATAAATAGGTGCATCGGGAAACATTTGATGCATTTTATAAATAACCCGCTCCGCACCGGCAAAATTTGTTAACCAATCGCATACAATAGCTACTTTTAATTTCTTTACATCCATAACAAAAGGCAAGAATACATGCCCGTCCATAATAGAAAGTAATTGTGTATGAGTAAAGTCTCATTACACGCTACATATCAATTTTAAAGGTTTCATCATCTTTCTTTTTCTTTTCTTCAACGAATCTAAACAATTTTTCTTTCTTTTTTGATGAGAGTTTTTTCCCTTCAATTTCTTTCTTTTTTCTATAGTAATGTATGGTGTTTTTTTCTTGTTCCCCCCTTTTTTCGGAAAACACCGTTGATAAAATTTTTCGATACGGGTTGTTCGGATCCAGTTTATCCATTGCTTTTGCTTTAAACAATTTCACAACATTGTTATCCGGATCGCGTTCAAGAAGACGTTCACAAATATGCATTACGTCTACATATTTCTTTTGATCGAACCACATTCCGATTAACTCAAGTACAACATCTTTATCTTTTTTCCCCATACTTGATTGTTTTCTCTCTGAAATATCCGTAACCAAAATAAGATTCCCCGCTTTTCTGCTCAGCAGGTAGCGTAAATATGCATACCCCATGCCAACCAAAATAATAACCGGTAAAATCATATTCATTTGCAATAGATAGTTGAAAATTGCGTGAAGAATAATTGCAATAATCAATCCTTGTAATATTTTATATTCTTTGAATGCTTGTGCATAAGGTATTTTGAATATTCTGCTTATCATATGCACTCCCAGGTATACTTTACCTTCCCAATGACGATGTCTGGTAATATCGAGAGTGAATTTTGCAATACCAAAGAAATAACCAAAAATACCTGAAAATATCATATGCGCACATGCAGTAAAAATAGATCTGAATAAGAATGTGACAATTACTTCCTGAACAGGAGCGACCATCATAACCGTCTTAAAGTAAATAATGTTTTCTGCAAAAGCAAAGCCTAAAGCGGCAACCAAACTAAATCTGATAGAGTCATTGATAGTTTGTATAAGTACCGTTTTGTTATCCACATATCGAACCATCATTTGCTTGACCAATTCCTCCATTACACCTACTACAATAAAAATTCCCACATAGTAATATTTTGGATCGGTTATATTGTTTTCCAGCCACAAGAACGGATCTGTTTCCGGAACAAGCTCCCATATATATTGCATAGCAAAGACAGCAATAACGGCTAAAATGCCGCCCGAAAAAATAAGAGCAAGCATTTTTTTATCGTTTTTTTTGTCGTTAAAAAGGATGTACAGCCAGATAGCCACTGGTATCAAGGCAAGTACGCCACTAATTATCCATAACGTTACTGTATTCATATTATTTATTCGGCAGAATGAGAGATTGCAAATTTAGCCTCATCAATTGTCGGGAATGTTTTAATAAGTTGTGTAAGGCCAACAACTTGCAATATGTCCAAAATATTAGGCCTTGTTTGAGCTATGACAATTTTCCCTCCGTTCTCATAGACTTTCCCATACCAATCAGTAAGATAACCGATTGATTTACTATTCATATATTCAAGTTCCGAAAGGTCGAAAATAAGATTCAGGTTTTTCGGCACCTGTTCAATGAGATCATAAATTTTTTTTGCTTTTTCATCAACATTGCTTTCATCGAGTTGACCGGCAAATTTTACCAGTTTAACAGTCATATCGGGTGACGATGATTCAACGTCTTCGATAGTTACAGTTGCGGGAGTAGCCATAGTATGTGAGGTGTTAAATTATGTAAGTAATAATATATTATTAAACAACAATGTGTGTTTGATCGCCGGCAAGCGAGAGATCTTGCTTTAATTCTTTTGTTTTTACATCATTGATGTACTTTTTTACTCGTACTATGATGCCGCCTTCCGGCTTATCTTCAAATGTCAATTCGTCCGTCCATTCTTTAACTATTTTTGGCAATCCTCTTCCGCGTATTTCGTGTAGAATTGCGTCTTTCTTTGATCTCTGTTCAACGATTGCTTGTATATCGGCAGCTTTCATAGGATTATCTCCTGTACCGGAATCTTCAACCACTACTTCTATACTTTCTTTTGGGTGATTAATAAATGTTATTACTATTTCTTC
>CAZPFH010000096.1:0-3786 GCA_964585825.1 uncultured Candidatus Peribacteria bacterium | reverse complement strand
CGTGCAACAAACGGCAAAAAGCGTATTCTCGATATTAAAGTCGAGCGATTGGATCAGCGAACCCCTATTTTTATTGGTAGTGAAGATGAGGTAAAATTGGCTGAAAAAATGATGCATGGATAGTCAATAAAGATGATGAATTTGTAACAGTATATATGGTAGCCGATTATATAAAATGTGGGCTATAAGCAGTTAACTATGGAATTATCAGATCAAGAAATCGAGGATCTTGTTGCAAAAAGTCAACAAGGAGATCAAAAGGCTTTTGGCGAACTCTACGATTTTTTTGTTACACCGATTTATAGATATATTTATTACAAGGTTAATAAAGAACATGTTGAAGATTTAACCGAAACATTGTTCTTGAAGGCATGGGAGAATATCAGAAAATATAAAAAGCGAAAAAACACCACGTTTAAATCCTGGCTCTACCGTATTGCCCATAATTTGGTGGTTGATCATTACCGTTTGCACAGAGAGCATGCGTCACTCAATCCGTGGATTTCAGATAAAAAGAAGCATGCTGATCCTGTTCGTTGTACCCAGGATTCACTACACAATGATAGATTGCGCGAAGCTATCTCGCGATTAAAGAAAAATTATCAACAAATGGTAATTCTTAAATATATTAATGATTTATCAAATAAAGAAATTAGTGAAATTTTAAATAAAAGCGAGGGGAGTGTACGCATTATGCAATTTAGAGCATTAAAGGCTTTGAAAGCTGAGCTTATTGACATGGGTGTTAAAGATTATGAGTAACAAATAATGCGATTGCTCGTTATGATTAACGCTAATAGGGCAACATTATGACTAAGGATATACAACAATTAGAACGCGCATTGAAGCGCATGAAAAAGCCGACTCTTGATAATAAAGCACGGCTTCGCATGCGTGCTAGTTTGATGAAGCGGATGCAAAACCCCGCAACTCAAAATACCTTGCACCCCTCTTTGGAGAAGGTGGCAAAAACGATTAAGCGCTATGCAGATGCTCGTCCTTCAGTTACCTTGAAGGCGAAAATGAAAGAGACTGTTATGAGGGCCATCGAAAAACGTCCTATTCGACTGTTTCCTTTCAGCAGTATTACAAGGCAATGGCAAAAAGTTCTCGCTATGCTTCTTGTCACAGTGTTATCGGTTACGTCATTTACAGTTTATTTTGCGGATATACCGGTGATACGTGCTGCTCAGAAAACAACATTTCAACATTTATATGGTGATGTTGATGTTATTCGTGAAGGAGAAAAAATCAAAGCACACCGTTATATGGAACTGAAAGAAGGTGACGTTGTTGTAACGGGTGAAAAGGGGCTTGCCATTATTCGTTATTTTGACGATAGCGTGAGTCGCTTGTCTTCTCAAACCGAATTAAAAATGCAACGCCTTTATCAAGACTATGTAGGTTTAGCAAAAACGGAAGTTGAGATAGAACTTGCACGTGGGAGGGTTTGGAATCAAGTTGTTAACTTGGTTGATGATCATGGGTCGTTTGAGGTCTCGACCAATAAAATAAAAGCACGTACGTCGGGAAAGGCGTCTTTTGATATAACACGCGATGATGTGCAAAAAAAAGTTGCTGTTGCAGTTTTTGGAAATAAAGTTGAAATCAGTATTCCGGATGAACGAAAAGAACATAAAAAAGTTGTTGTCGAAGGATATACATATGAAATTGACGACATGCTGGTGAGTGAAGAGAGAATTGCCTTAAGTGATGAAAAAGATAAATTATGGGTTGAAGTAAATCGGGCGGAGGATAAGAACTATAAAAAACAAATTGAAAAAGAAAAAGATAATTCAACAAAAGAAGAGGCTGGGGTGCTACCGGCTGACCCTCTTTATCCGGCAAAAAAAATAAAAGAAACAACCAAATTGCTCGTTACGCCTAACAATATTGAGCGTGATAAAATACAGATCGATATTGCCGTAAAACGATTAACGGAAGCAAGTGCACTTTTAAGTGAAGGTAATGAAGAAGATGCTCAAAAGTTACTTGAAGAATTTTCAAAACGTGTTGAGGAAGTGGCGGATTCGGTTCAGCAATCGGCGGAACTTCATGATTATGTTTATACTGCATTTGCGAGTAAAGCAAAAGATTATTCAACGACATTGCCTGACAATCCCCGCTATAAGGCCAAGGAGGCTCTCAGAGGAGCGGAATTATCATTGGCTTTGTTCGGAGTAGAGAAAAGCGACGTGGCGCTTAAAAACGCAAATGAGCGCATAATTGAAGCTCTTGAATTGTTTAGCGAAGAAAAGCAAGACGAAGCACAGGAGGCGTTGCTGAAAGCTACACAGGAAATTGTTAAAGTTGCTCAAGGAGATAAGTCCGTTAGTGTTGTCGAGCGTGAACAAAAAGAGAAAACACTTTCTACAGTTCGTGCGCTCAAAGGTTCGTTTGAAGAAGATGAGAATGTCTCACAGGAGATAAAGAGGATTATTGATGTTGCCGAAGAAGCTCTCGAAGAAGTTGATGAGCCTATTCCCGAAAGTGATTCGGCGGTGGTTCTTTCAGTTGATGAAGAATTAATCGATGATCAATCTACAGTCCAATTGAAAGAAGTGCCAGAATAAGACCGAATATTGCACAAATGCCACCAACTATCCAAAATCGCATGACAACTTTTGCTTCGGGCCAACCGATGTATTCAAAATGATGATGAAGCGGTGCTATTTTGAATACTTTTTTATTAAAGAATTTTTTTGAAATAAGCTGAATAATGATCGATAGTGTTTCAATAACAAAAATAAAGCCAATTAATATAAGTGGAATAAACGAGTCTGTCATCATTGCAATAACGCCCAGCGTGGCCCCTAAAGAAAGGGATCCCGTATCTCCCATATAAAATTTTGCGGGAGGGATATTTTGCCATAAGAAAGCCAAGCTTGCCCCGGTAATAACGGCACACAATGCTGAAAGAATAAAAAGACTTTTGGCAAACGCTATAATGCCAAAGGATCCAAATGCGATAACAAGCAAGCCACCCGCCAGGCCATCAAGCCCATCGGTAAAATTTACGGCGTTTGATGTTGCCAAAATAACCAGCATAAAGAGGGGAATGTACCATATACCAAGAAAGATATCGCCAACGCCCGGCAAATGAAATTGATCGTAACCGAGTTTATAGTAAAACCATAAGCCCCCCAGAAGAGCAAAAAGAGTTAACCAAAGAAATTTTGGTTTAATGTTTATACCTTTTGATTTTCCTAATCCGCGTATATTAAAATAATCGTCAACTGCCCCAAGCAGAGCTACCGCAAGAAGTGTTGCTAGTGGTAACCATGTTTCTTTTCTATTGAGAAGCGATCGATCCACTAATCCTAATGCTGAGAAAAAACGCGAACCGAGTACGATGATAAATGTAGTTCCCCAAATGAGTATGCCCCCCATTGTAGGTGTTCCAGCTTTACTTTTGTGCATTTCGTGATATAGAGATGCTTTTTCTCCGGTTGATGCTATCTCACGAATTTGTTTATGAATTTTAGCTTTTTTCAGTAATTCCAAAAATGGTCTGGTGAGAACAACGGCAAGCGTAAACGAAGCCGTAAAGGAAAGAAAAATGACCATTAAGTGTTTGAGAATAACGGCAAAATCGAAATCGAGAATCATGCGAAAAGTGTGTTTACCATGTATAAGATCGAAAGGCCCATGACGCCAGTTTTTTTGTTTCTTCAAAGCGTGCCGGACTGTCGAGTACGACAGTGATTATTTTATTGCCTTTCTCATTTTCCATTATCGAAATAAAGCATAACCCCGCAGCTTCCGTGTGTCCAGTTTTGAGTCCCA
>CAZPFH010000095.1:0-3830 GCA_964585825.1 uncultured Candidatus Peribacteria bacterium | reverse complement strand
TATAAGAAGCAGTGAAGCGATTTTTGATCGTTTCCAAAGAAGCACCATAATAAGTAAGATGGTTATTTCAAGAATAATCATCTCAAAAAGTGCCAATGAAATCTGATGTAGAGTGAAGAAAAGCAAACTCCAAAGTACATTAAAAATAGCATTGGCAATAAAAAGGCCAACAACAAACAAAAATACAACATCGATTTCTTTCTTATGAAAAACAAGCAAGTATCTACTTTCAACATATCGCTTATTCCAGGTAATTAAAGCTGAAACAGCAGTAAGAACAAAAATAATATTCCACGCAACAGGGAAAATCCAATCGGGCGGTGTCAGCGCCGGTTTAATAAGTTCACTATCGTACCACGGCATGCCAAGTGAAGTAAAAATACTGCCAATAACTGCCACTGCAATGGTAATAAGCGGAATAACAACATAGTTCGGTTTTATTTTCATATCTATATTTTTAATAAATAGTATTTTTCTCTTATTAATAATATAACTAAATACACTTGTGAGTAAACATCTGTTTATTTATCATGAAAAGGAGACATCACTTTATTAACACTATGCAACATGCAGACCATAGACTTAATTATGCGCGAACACACGCTGATTTCAGATTTATTGAACGCGCTGGAGAAAAAACTGCCAATGATAAAAAAACATGAAGAGCCGCCACATTTTCTTCACGATGTACTTGATTTTTTTATTACCTATGGAGACAAAACGCATCACGGGAAAGAAGAAGACATTATATTTAGAAAAATCGGACAAAAAAATCTAAATGATAAACTTAAAAAAATCTTGGCAACATTATTACAGGAACATGTTGAAGCGCGGGAAAAAATAAATAATTTAAAAACGCTTTATAAACGCCACCAAGAAAGTGATGCTAAAAACTACAAAGAGATAATCTTATTATTGGAAAGTTTTATTTCCTTTTATAGAAAACACATAGACACGGAAAACGATCATTTTTTCAAAGAAGCATTGCAATATTTAAGCGAGCAAGAATTGGAAATGATATGCAAAGAATGCGCTGAATTTGACAGAAGCCTAATTCACGAAAAATACAAAGAAGTTGTAAATTCTATGAATGAGTAGCGTTATAACGACGAACACCCGCATATACAAAATACCCGAGAGCTAGAGCGACCGGGAATATACTGAGCCATTGACCCATCGAAAGAGGTATATCATATGAAAGAATATGTCTTTTTTTCCAAAATTCGACAAGAAATCTGGTACTGAAATAAAGTAGTACATACAAAAAAAGAATGAAAAGTGATGGCAGTTTCTTATAAAAATACCGGTAGACCAAAAACAGAACGATAAAAATCGCAAAACTTAATCCGGCTTCATAAAACTGTGAAGGATGACGCGGAAAATCCTCTCCCAACCTGGTAAACACAACTCCCCAACCACCATCGGTCGGTTTTCCGACAATTTCCGAATTAAAGAAGTTACCCAACCGGACAAAACCGGCTGTAATCGGCATGCCTAAAACCAACAAATCGGCATATTTTGTAAAACGAACATGTTGAAATTTCAACCACGCTATATACCCTATAAAAAGCCCTATGGCCGCTCCATGGCTGGCAAGGCCACCTTTCCAAATATATAAAATTTCAAGCGGATGCTGTAAATAAAAATCCGCTTCATAGAAAAAAACATGTCCCAAACGAGCACCGACAACCATACCGATAAAAAGAAACAAAGCACACGTTTCAAAATGCTCAACAGGATATTTCTCACGCTTAAAAACCCATCTAGTAAAAAAGAAATTGATCAATAATCCAATAACAAAAAGCAGACCGTACCAACGAAGAGTCAACCCACCAAACGAAGCAATAATAGGAGAAATATCATGAATAAACATACAAACGGTTAAAAATCATGTTATCAAAAGTATATCACACCATTAGTAAACTAAGAGCCATTAGTGCCATACCACCAACCAAACCATATATCGAACAATGATGGTGTCCGTATTTTTGCGAAGACGGCAATAATTCATCAAGCGAGATATAAACCATAATGCCGGCTATCAAGCCAAACATAATACCAAAAACAAGATTGGTCATATAATTTGCCAAGAATAGAAAAGCAAAAAGTGCACCAATCGGTTCGGCAAATCCTGACAACAATGAGTAGAAAAACGCCTTCTTTTTACTACCGGTGCTATAATAAATAGGTATGGAAACCGCTATACCTTCGGGAATATTGTGAATAGCAATTGCAATAGCAAGCGCAACTCCCAATTTGACATCGGATAGCGTTCCCATAAATGTTATAAGTCCCTCCGGGAAATTATGTATCGCAATCGCAACAGCCGTAAATATACCAACACGATGCAGCCGTTTAAATCTACGCGCTTTTCGTTTATCAAGCATTTCTTCAGGGACATGGATCTCATGAGGATTTTCAAACGAAGGGATAATACAATCAATAATAGCAACCAAAGCAATACCTGAAAAGAAAGCAATTACTGCTCCCCATGCCCCTCCCGTTTCACCAAAGTAAGCTGCAAAATATTCGTGGGAATCGGGAAAAATTTCAACAAATGAAACATAAATCATCACTCCTGCGGAAAACCCAAGTGCGGCGGAAAGTAATTTAGTATTTGTTCTCTTAGCTACAAACGCAAGCATGCTCCCCACGCCCGTAGAAAGACCGGCCAGGACGGTTAATCCAAAAGCCAGAAGTACGGTATTGGTTTCTATCATTTCAAATTCATAAAGCGGTATATTTTAGTACGCGATACTAACACACACGCTAAAACTTTACAAAACCATAAAGACGTAAAATGATTATTCGTCTTGACCGTTTTCTTTCTTCTGTTCCTGTTCTTCCAATTCAATCACTTCAGAAACATTTTTCTTTACTTGTTCCATTTTCTTAAAAGCTTTTTTCGCTTTATTTTTTGCTTCTTTAAACTTTTTAAGATCTTCAACTTCTTTAACTTTTTCTTTTACAACAGTTTTACTTTTTTGAAACTTTAATAATGAAAAAACAATTAAACTTCCCACAATAATACCGAAAAGGTTCAAAAAATAAATAATCAAATAAAATCGTGCATATTCAAATGAAAATGTTCCCAGATTAATACCCAATAAACTAAGTGGTGGCACCAATGAAACTGAAATGGCAACCCCCGGCAAAATATCGGAAACTTCTTTTCGAACCCATGCAAAAGTTGCAGCAATACCCGAGGCCGAAGCAACAATAAAATAAAGCATTGCCGTTCGCAGATCGTTTACAAATATTTGCGCAATATCCTGTATTCCAAAAAGAAGCGTAAAAAGACTGGAAATAAAAATAGAAAAAACTGTTGATTTAAGAAGCAGGATCAGCGGTCCTTTTGTAGCACCCAGTTCAGCCGTTGAAATTCCCAACGAAATAACTAAAATAGGTGTTAAAATGGGAGTAACCAACATTCCTCCAATAACGATAGGGGCATTCTGTAATAAAAGTCCGCACGTAACAATCACAACCGATAAAACCAGCAAGGTATAATAAATGGAACTCGGTTGACTCTGAACAAAAAGTTCATCGATTGTTTTATACTTATCTTTTTTCTCAACATTTAATATTTGGGATTCTTTCTCTAATTCTTTTGTCTTATCTTTTGGTTTAACAAAATCCGGCGAATTCATAAACATACAAGGTTAGCATGTATTAACTATGCGTTATTGTACCATACAAAAGGGAAAGGAGCTAATAAGAGCACTCTTTAATTCAGCCCTTTTTAGGTAAGCAAAAATTCAAACAAAGCATGAACAAGAAATGCCGGCCAAAACAGCGCTTGGAAAAAACCGGCAACCCCCATCCAAAAT
>CAZPFH010000094.1:2959-4048 GCA_964585825.1 uncultured Candidatus Peribacteria bacterium | reverse complement strand
ATTATTTCCGGCTCGTTTAATGTCGAACATGTCATGCAAAAGCTTATGTTCGGTTTCATCGTTTTCATCAAAAGCCAATACCGAATCTTTTCCTATAACATCGGGCAAAGCAAATACATATAAATGTAATGCATGATCCCGTATCATCAGGCCATAGGTGAGCAGTTTTCGTAACATGGTTGTTTGCTCTGAAGGCTCATAATTAAGAGCATCTTCAATGGCTTCAATAGCTGCCAATAAATGTGCGATACTACAGGTTCCGCATATGCGTGAAAGCAATTGAGGAACTTGTTTATACGGTTTTCCCAAAATGGCTTTTTCAAAAAATCGTTTGTTTTCCATAATCTTAAACTCAACGCCCTCGATTTTATTGTCTTTGATATAGACATCCATATCCAAATGACCTTCAATTTTCGACAGCCCTTCTATGGAAATGTTTACCTGATGCATAAATGCTTATGAATGATTAGTAATAGAGTCTGATTGATCGATAATCTTGAATTTTTTGAGGTATTTATCGACTACTTCTATAAATGTTTTTTCCACCATGGGGCATCCCGGAACTTTGTCGTCAACATCAACAAGCTCATGGAGTGCATAGACCGTATCGGCCTGATCAAATTGTAGCAGGTATGGCGAAATCTCTTTTTTTAGCTTGTCGTCAAAATTATTTCGGTGTGCGGAAGGAAGCCCTGTAACGGCACATGAACCGATAGCCACAACATAGCGAGAATTCTTTCTTATTTTAAGAAGCTTCTCCTTATCTTTATCCGAAGCGATGGCTCCTTCAACAAAGGCAACATCAATATCGGAAAGGGTATTTTTACTTTGCAATACATTGGCGTGACGAAATTCGAAGAGTTTTTTGAAAGCAAAAAAATTATCGTTGAGCATTTCAACGAACATAATGGTTGAATCTTCGCAACAGGTGAAAGAAAACCAGCCTATTTTTAATTTTTTTTGATCTGTGGTCATCAACGCTAAACATATCGTACTCTTGCGTCGCATGCAAGATGAAGATGCTGTTTGATATGCTTAAAGTGCGGGGTTTAGAAGTAAAGATCTCGTTTGCCGTTTTCTATCTGGAAG
>CAZPFH010000094.1:0-2949 GCA_964585825.1 uncultured Candidatus Peribacteria bacterium | reverse complement strand
AAGAGTCGCTCTTTTGTTTTTTCTCGTATCTGCTTTGAAGGAATTTGCGTAGTATATCTTTTAATGATTTTTTCTCCTTTTTCTTTCACGGAAGGGGAAGCGTAGTCCTCCAAATACTCTTTAAGCGTTAAAATAGCGTTTGGCCGACAAAAATTATGGATTTCTCCCGGTTTGGCGATGTCCATAAAGTCTTGCCCGGTTCTGCCAAGACGATAACAGGCGGTACAAAAACTCGGAAGCAGCCCTTCATCTAAAATACCTTCAATTACTTCATCTACACTGCGTTCATCCGAAAGTGTAAATTGTTTGAGGTCTTTTTGCCTGCCGTATCCACCGGGTGAAGTGCATGATGCTGCACTGGTCTGAGAAATACCTATTTCAAAAGCCTTTTTTCGGACGGCAGGTGTTTCGCGAGTTGAAATGATCATGCCTGTATACGGCGTGCTTAAACGCAAAACAGCGATAATTTTTAAAATTTCTTCTTCGTTAACTGCATAGGGCCATTTATCTTTCACGGTTTCCGCCGGCTGGAGTCTCGGAACCGAAAACGTGTGTGGTCCAACGCCATATGTTTTATCCAGGTACTGCCCGTGTGAAATTAACGCGAGGGTATCGTATCGCCAGTCGTACAGGCCGTACAAAACACCAAGGCCAATATCGTCTATACCTGCTTCAAATGCTCTGTCATGAGCAAAAAGCTGTCTTTCATAATCTGCTTTCGGACCTTTGTGTAGTTTTTCGTATGTCGGCCTGTGATACGTTTCTTGAAATAATTGATACGTCCCAATACCGACGTCTTTTAATTTTTTATAATCTTCAACAGACGTAGCTGCAATATTAACATTAACTCTTCTAATATCTCCTTTCCCTTCTTTAACTGAATAAATACGTTTAATAACATCAATAACGTAATCGATAGGGGTTTCGGCAGGGTGCTCGCCGAATTCCAATAGAAGCCGTTTATGCCCCATATTAATAAGAACTCGCGTTTGCTGCTCAACTTCATCCAGGCTTAATTTTTTCCGTTTCATTTTGTTGCGTATATGAAATCCGCAATACTCACAATCATTTACGCAGTAGTTTGATACATAAAGTGGCGCAAACAGAACCAATCGTTCGCCATAAATCTCTTTTTTGATTTTCCATGCCGACTCGAACATTTTTTCTGTGTATTTTGGATCAGCATTTATTAAAATTGCGGACTCCTTTAAAGAAAGTCCTTTCATTTTTTCGGCTTTTTCAAGCACTGTCATTATCTGATCTTCTGTTGGATTTTTCGTTTCTTCAAGTAGCCTTTCAATCGTTTCCGAATCAAATATTTCGCTTATTTTTAGCATTAATCTATGGTTAGTTTCTCCTCCAGCATCTTATAACTCTCATCGGTATTGTAAAGGCCGTATTTTTCCCACATTCGAGTGTTTAACGCTTCTTTGCGCTTATAAATCTCGTAATGCTTGGCATATTTTTCCGGTGTGAGGTTAAACATAAGAGAATTTGCCCCTGCCTGAATGGCATTTTTTCTTCCTTCGGCGGGGTCGAGCGTTTCAAGAGCGGTTACAACCGGAATTTTTGCGTCTTTCATCTCCAGCCTTAAAATCGAAATCATTTTTAGGTTCATATCGGCATTTCCTTGAGCCTCATCCTCAAAAGGTGTGTTTTTGCACGGTACAAAAGGACCCATTGAAATCATGTCGAATTTGTTATCACGCATGGTGATGACGTCATCGGCCATATCGGAAATTGTTTGACCGGGAAGGCCGATAATCGATCCCGAAGCGATAAAATAATTCAGCTCTCTCATGAATGTTAAATGGTCCATTCTTGTTTTCAGGTCTTTCCCGTTTTTGTGGATTTTCTTGAAAAGATTAGGATTTGAACTCTCAAATCTAAATAAAACTCCGTTTACACGGGCTTGTCTCAGAGCTTTATACGTTTCGTAATCCCGTTGACCGATACTCATAAAAATAAATACCCGACAACGCTCCTTGATTTTTTTAACCATTTGAACCAGCTTTTCCTTGGTGTAATACGGATCATCTCCCGACTGTAAAACAATCAGTTTATAGCCTTTTCCATTCACAGCTTCTTCAACCGTATCTGCTATTTCCTCAACCGGCATACGGTACCGCCGAATTGCAGTGTTTTCTTTTCGGAGGCCACAATATGCGCAGTCATTTACACAGTAATTTGAAAATTCAATAATGCCGTGGATACAGAAAAAGTCGTTAATGTTGGCCCGGCGTACCATGTCGGCTTCGCTAAAAAGCGCTTCCATTTCACGCCCTTTGCATTTTAATAAATATTCGATTTCTTCTTTTTCAAGAGCTCTTTCTTTTGAATTTTTTATAATTTCGACAAATTGTGGATCCAACGTATCCGGATCTGTTATTTGGACATGTTCAAGTAGCTCAAGAATTTCTTTTGCATCGTCCTTATTCACTTTCTGAACCGCAATATCCGACATATACAAAACCCAGTCGTCAACTTTTACGTCCGGAATTGCCTTTATGGAGATGTTTTTTTTAACGTCTCCTTGTTTGATGACGGCCTTATCTCCATGTATTTCAACAACTTTTGCCGGGATGGTAAGGCACATGAATATATGCGTGTTATCTCTATTACAATTTGTTGTTTTGAAAATTTGGTGGGCCTGGCTGGACTTGAACCAGCGACCAATCGGTTATGAGCCGACTGCTCTGACCACTGAGCTACAGGCCCATTTGTGAAAGATCAACAGCGGCATTATACATGGAAAGCCGCTACGGAGTGAATACAAAAAATACAATAACGTATTGAATTTATTTCTTGGTTTCTTTTGATTCGGTCTTTTCTGCTTTTTTTGCAGCAGAAGCCTTCTTCGATTTCTTGCTCGCTTTAGTGGTTTTTTTTGCAGCTGCTTTTACTTTTGCAGGTTTTGCTTCGCCTGATCGGGCAATTGCTCGTGCTAAT
>CAZPFH010000093.1:0-4179 GCA_964585825.1 uncultured Candidatus Peribacteria bacterium | reverse complement strand
AACATAAAAGTCATATAAAGCCGTATCTGGAAGCGATTAATCAAAAAAATCAAGGCTTTCATACTATTGTAGATGACACAAAAACAATTGAAGATATATTGCAATTCGCAAATTCGGTTAAAGGGCGCTATACAGACATTGTTGTGCTTGGCATTGGAGGTTCGGCTCTGGGAACATTATGCTTAAAACAAAGTTTGACTCCATTATATAAGGACTGTTCAAACAATAATACAAAACCGAATCTATACGTTCTTGATAATATCGATCCAAATCTTCTTCAAGAAACGCTAGAGGTGATTAATCTGAAAAAAACATTATTTATTGTTGTTTCCAAATCGGGGAAAACGCCTGAAACCATGGCGCAATATTCTTACTTCAGACATAAAACGGATAGCGCCGATTTGCCGGCAAATAAACATTTTGTTTTTATTACAGATAAAGAGAAGGGTTTGCTGAGAAAAATAAGCAATGAGGAATCCATACCCTCATTTGTTATCCCCGATAATGTTGGCGGGAGGTTTTCCGTTCTTACATCCGTGGGGCTTTTGCCGGCGGCGCTTATCGATATTGATATTAAAAAACTTGTAGATGGAGCGAAAATAATGCGTGATAATTTTTACAGTGAAGATATACAAAAAAATCTTCCATTTCGTATAGCTGCTCTACAATATCTTTTAAATAAACAAGGTAAATCAATAACGGTCATGATGCCGTATGCCCAAAAACTGGTGCGATTTGCGGACTGGTACAGGCAACTGTTGGCGGAGAGTATTGGTAAAGAAAAAAATAATGAAGGAGAGACGGTAAATGCAGGACTCACGCCGGTAAAAGCATTGGGGGTCACCGATCAACATTCGCAAAGCCAACTATATAACGAAGGTCCAAACGATAAATTTTTTATTTTTATTAAGGTGAAAGATTTCGGCATCAATATTGATATTCCCGTCAAAAACGATGATCCGGAAATGAATTATTTGCATGGAGTCTCATTTACCGAGCTTATGCATACCGAGCAGGAAGGAACACAAGAATCACTCGTTCAAAACAACAGACCACTTGTTACTTTAACAATAGACAGTATTAACGAAGAGCATTTGGGGGAACTTTTTATGTTGTTTGAAGGTGCAACCGCCTTTCTGGGAGAATTCTTTTCTATTAACGCTTTTAATCAACCAGGTGTTGAATTATCAAAAAAAATTACCAAAAAATTGTTAACATAAAACATTTTATGCTCACTATTCCTTCGTTATCAAGCAGGCTATCAGAAGAGCATTTATCGTTTTTAAATGCTTTTTCCAAATCATGCAGACATTCAATCATTGCAATGTTGCAAAACTCGCAAAGCGGTCATCCCGGCGGATCACTTTCATCAATTGATTATTTGTCACTTCTTTACGCCTTTATTATAAGTCAAACCGAGGAACAGGTGATTGTATCCAACGGGCATATCTCTCCGGCTGTTTACAGCGTACTGGCAGAATTAAATATTATTTCAAAAGAAGAAGTTATTCGAACCTTCAGAAAAAAAGACAGTATATTTGAAGGGCATATAACCAGACATGTTAACGGCGTTCAGTATGGAACCGGACCACTGGGTATTGGAGTCTCGGTTGCGGCGGGCCAAGCATGGGTTGAGAAATACAACGAAACGGATAAGCGTGTTTTTGCTCTTATGGGAGACGGTGAAGCACAAGAAGGGCAAGTTCATGAAATGATACATTTTGCTGCAAAATACGGCTTGGATAATTTAATTCTTTTCGTTGATTATAATCGAGTTCAATTGACGGGAAGTCTTGAAGAAACTATGCCGCTCGATGTTGCAGCCCTATTTAAGGCTGCCGGCTGGCATATCGTACATGCGGATGGTCACGATTTCCAAGAACTCTGGAAAGCGCTTGAAACCGGTGATGCAAACACCGAAAAGCCAACCGTTATTATTGGAAAAACAATTATGGGAAAAGGAGTAACGGGGATGGAACAAGATGGCCTTGAATATAAATCAACGTGGCACGGAAAAGCACCTAAACCTGAAGAAGCGGAAGAAATGCTGGGGGAACTAAATCCAACAATTGAAGAACTTTCATTAATTGAGCAAATACATCCGCTAATGCGGTGGGAACCGGAAAATAATGATTATCCTCGCTTACTATCCGCGACTCCTTTGCATACCGGAATACCGATAGAGTATGAAGCCGGAACTGTTACAGATTGCCGAAGCGCTTATGGAAAAGCACTACTTGATCTGGCACAAAACAATAATAATGTTGTGGCATTAACCGCAGATTTACGAGGATCGGTAAAAACTGCGGCAGTCGCCGATAAACTCCCTGAACAACATATTGAATGTGGCATAGCTGAACAACACATGGTTTCATGTGCGGGAGGGGTCAGTTTTATGAATATTATCCCATTTACATCAACATTCGGAGCTTTTTTAACAAGCCGTGCCAAAGATCAAGCACGAGTTAATGATATTAATAATACAAATGTAAAAATGGTCGCAACACATTGCGGCTTATCTGTAGGCGAAGATGGCCCTACACATCAAGCAATCGATGACATGGGGTCTTTCTTGGGACTGTTTAATACGATGATTATCGAACCTGCGGATGCAAATCAAACAGATCGAATTATTCGCTATATCGCATCACATTATGGAAACTTTTATGTTCGTATGGGGCGACATAAATTCCCGGTGATTACCAAAGAAGACGGCTCTCCATATTACGATAAGAACTATACCTACCGATATGGAAAAACCGATGTTATTCGATCGGGATCAGACATAACCATAGCAGCTACCGGCGCTATGGTAGGCGAAGCGCTGAAAGCATATGATATGCTCAAAGAAAGCAATCCTAAACTATCTGTTGAAATTATAGCAATCAGCTCTATTAAAAAATTTGACGACACTATTGAAAAGTCTATCAGGAAAACCAAAAAACTACTGACCGTTGAAGATCACAATATACAATCAGGCTTGGGCACAACACTTCCCGCCCATATAAGCAAAAAACATATAGAACTGATTAATGTGAAATCGCTTGGAGTTACCGAATACCAATTGTCCGGAAAATCACTTGAATTATATGATAAGGCTGGCATTTCAGCTTCGAATATAGCCGAAGCATGCAAAATCCTGTAATAATTTTTCGTTATGCTAGATAAAATTGAAAAAAATCGTTTCAGAATTGCCATTTTCGGATCCGCACGTGTGGGGCAAGATGATAAAACCTATAAAAATGTCTTTAAACTTGCCGAAAAAATAGGTGAAAAAGGATATGATGTTATTACGGGAGGAGGCCCGGGACTCATGCAGGCGGCAAATGCGGGACACCAGCAAGGCAGAAAAGATGACAAGTCACAATCAGTGGGACTTACAATAAAACTTCCATGGGAATCAAAAGCTAATAAATATTTGGACATAAAAGAACATTTTGATCGTTTTTCCGAACGACTGGACACCTTTATGGTTCTTTCAAATGTTATAGTTGTTACTCCCGGCGGAATTGGAACCTGCCTGGAATTCTTTTATACATGGCAACTTATACAAGTAAAACATGTTTGCTCGATTCCTATCGTTTTGGTTGGCGACATGTGGGAAAATCTTATGAAATGGATACGCAAAGATTTGCTGAAAAAAGGGTTTATCAGTGTTGGCGATCTTGCCAATATTCATTCTGCCAAAAACCATAAAACTGCAATGCGCATTATTGAAAAAGCACACGAAATCTATGAACGAGAAGGAGATAGTTATTGCGTTAACTATAAAAAATACAAATTAACATGATTAAGTAATGATAAAGTCGCATATAGGGCTTATCGGACTGGGCACCATGGGAGCAAATCTTGCCAGGAATATAGCGTCTAAAGGCTTCCCTATTGTTGTATATAACCGCACCACCTCGGTCACCGAAACTTTTCTGGAAAAATATGGGAACAAAAACATTGCCGTTGCCTCAACGCTTGAAGAATATATTCAATCATTAAGTTCTCCGCGAACTATTTTACTTATGGTAAAAGCGGGACAAGCCGTTGATAGCGTTATCGAACAATTACGTCCGCTCTTGGAAAAAGGTGACAGCATTGTCGATTGCGGAAATTCTCATTTTGAAGATACAGAGCGAGCGCTTGGAACGCCGTGAGGTACGATCCTACGAAGTCTCCCACGTCCACGGG
>CAZPFH010000092.1:0-4283 GCA_964585825.1 uncultured Candidatus Peribacteria bacterium | reverse complement strand
CCGGAAAGTCCGGCAACCGCTCCTTTTGTACGTACTAACTTCTGGGCATCGGTTAACGATTGAGGATTTTCCTTCCCTTTAAAATCAACCAATTCTTTTTCCACATCAACAGGATCCATTTCGTTCAATAAATCGGCTTTCAAGAAATCCATCCCATCTCTATATCCGCGCCATGGACCAAGTCTGCCGTTTTTTATATCAATATATCCCGCAGTACCATCTTCTGAGCTCTTTAAAGCTGCACCTTTAATACGCATTGCATAAATACGTTTTTTCGAAGGGTTGTAACGATATACGTAATACCCGGTACGTTTTCCGTACTTACGCAACATATAATAATGAAGCTCCTCAGGAAGAGCAGTCCAACGATTTACTGCTTTCTTGCTCATCCAAGGAATAATTTTTTTATCCATTTCTTTATCCGAAATTGTTACTTTTTCATTTTGCTCTTCAATAAAAGACGTCACTTCCTGTCGTCTGTTTTGATCAACAAGGTATTCAACATTGGAATTACTTAAACCCGCCTTGCCTTTATCCCAGTTTACGTGCAAGTAGGGCCCTATACGAATATCTTTTGATTTTGTCCTATTATTCCATACATACCATGCACCTTTGCTTGCTTTCCAATAAATACCCAGCTCTGTTTTTGCACGTCCACCGTTTGCTTTAAAGCCGTACGGTTTTTCATCTTTTACTATTTTCGGTACAACGGTAAAGAAAAATCGTAAACGACTCAAATCAAATGTTGTTCCTTCCCATGCACCGTTATATGCCGTTTGCGCCTCAGTTTCACCCCAGTATTTCTTAATAAGAGAAAGCAAAACATATGCCTCCCGTGCAATTGTTTGATTATCTAATGAGATAAGAAACTTATCAAAATCGTGATCCTCTTTTATATCAAAACGATCACCGTTATTCATCCAATAGTCAAACAATTCCTTTTTTTGTTTTTTCAATCGTTCCGCTCTTTGTTTTCTTGTTTCAACATGCTGCCTGGAACTGCTCTGCAGTTGATTGATATCTTCGCCCACATTCTGTCGCGGCGTTTGAGAAGGCCTGTCCGGATCGCTACTCAACTGTATATTTTTTGAATATTTAAACATAGTATTAAAATTTAAAGCGTATATTGTTTCATAATATTAATGTTTTTTTGACGCAATCGATTAAACTCATCCATATCGACAGCTGTTCGTTGTGGCAATTGACCAATTTTTTCCGGATCAACCAAATCGGTTACTCTTCCCAAATAAAGTGCGCTTCCCGGTGCAACTTTATGTACAAACCCAAGAAATGACTTATCCATTGAAGCAAATGGTATGCCAAGTGCATGCGCATTGCTGCGTGCGGTATAGTAAAGACTCACCGCTTCACGCAATCGTCCTTTTTTAAGCAACACGTTAATACGTCTGGATGTTTTAGTCACGGCCCCCATAGTTGCAACTTTTTCCAGAGCTGCATTGGCAGCGTTCTTTCGTTTACCGAAAACGTGTCTTGATAAATCCTTTAAATTTCTAATTGGACGTACATGCATCCATACCGGCCACGCTATAACATTTTCATAGATCATTTTCATTAATTCTTTTGTATTTTTTGTTTTAAGTAAAGTCCCAATTTCTTTTAGTTTTTCTGAGAATTTCAACTTTGAAGCCTTTTTGGCCGTTTCAGCCGTCTTTGTCGCACGCCCGATAGCTTTAAGGCCTTTTTCCACATCCTTAAGGCGCGCAAGCCGCTTACCAACATTAATACCTAATTCTTCTTCAATTTTTAGCTTTCGTATCATTTCTTTTACTCTGGACTTCATACGCAGCTTTTCGAAGAAACCGTTTGGTTTCTTATCGGCCATAGCCACAATCATGTCATCTGCATCATGCAATAAATCATGCACACTACCTTTAACGTTTTCGTACAATTTTGTTTCTTTAGCCAGTTTCTTTTCAGCTTTTAAAATAGCCTCTTTGCGTTTTGTTCCTTTCGGTAATTTTTTCGCTTCATCAAGTTGTAACTTTGCGCGATTCCTTCTAAAGAGAGCCTCGTCAACAGAAATACGTTCATCGGCAATTCCGTTCTTAACCTTAATTGAATCATAACGTTTAACAAGTGCTTGCTCTTGTTCTTGCAGTGCTTTTTTTGCTTTCTCAATAGCCTGCCTTTTCGATTTTTTAGCTTTTTTAATCATCTTGTTTGTAACTTCTTTACTCTTTTTTGGAATTTCTATTTTTTGCGCCTCATCAAGTTCATCCTGTGCCGCTTTATACTTCGTTATAAGATCATCAGACGGCCCTAATTTTTTGCTGACATGTGCCACATCATCAAGAGACCCATATTTTTGACGTAAGAATTCCTTCCCTTTTAAGTGCTTCACATCAAGTTTAATGTAGCGCTGCATTTTTTTTCGAAGCGGCCCCAGAATTTGTCTGGTTTTCCATCCGCCCGCATAAAATTCCGTATCAAGACGTTTTAATAATTTCTTTATTTGTGCGGCATCCGGATTACTTAATGCTTTTTTAAGAGCCGTACGAGTACTTGGATTAAGACTTTTTAACTTTTTATCGCCCAGACCTTGCACATATTTTTGCACATCATCCACGCTGGCTAATTTAGCCTTGCTATATCGGGCATTAAATAAATATTCACGCAATCCCTTCAACCCCCCCGTACGAAGTGCGTGCTCACTTTTGACTATGAATTTAACAGCTCCCACTCCTTTTCGCGGTAAGGAAACAACAAATTTAGCAATATTTTTCGGTAGATTAATTGATTGCCGAGCAACTTCTTTAAGGAATCCTTTTGTATAAGCAGCCATACGAGCCACGCGGCCTGCTGTGGCACCAACTTTTGCTGAAGCCTGCGCTCCCGCTGACGCGCCTGCTGTAAGGAATAAAACAATTAAATCACCAGCCGTTTTACCTGCAGCAATATCACCTCTACCTTCAGCCCAATCATCATAATGAATAACACCCTTAAGCGCCTCTTTAAAGACACTGAAATCAGTTACCATCATACCCAATGAATCAAGCACCTTATCGGTTTCGAAAATGAGCATGCCCGCACCGTTAACAAGACTTAAAGCAGCATTTCCCAGTCCGGCAAGCGCATTAGCCGGCACCGCCCATAAGCCATTTCCTTTAAATCCGCCTTCTTTCAGCCACGCATCATACTTTTTCTGCAAAAATCCAAGGCTTCCGGTAATGGACCATTTTTTCGCTTCTTTCCAATCACGCCCATTAAAAGCCCACGTTATATAAGCCGGAATATTATTTATTTGTTTTAAACCACCCATTAACCCGGCATCACCAATAAGTACTGTATTAAATAGTGCGGTACCAATGCCGGGATCCGTCGCTTTAGCTTGTTTCAAATGTTCATACTGTGCGTCAAGTCCTTTTACGGCTTTCTTATTGGCCGTATTCATTTTATCCAAATTTTTGGATACATTCCCTTTAAATTCATCAACGGCAACATACGCGGTTTCCATTCCTTCAAGCATTTCATGTAGTTCTTTTCGCTGCTTGCTTAATTTTTCAATACGCTCCGTCGTATAACGCACCTGTAGTTCGGTTTTTTCCAATTGCTTAATAATATCGGTGTGCTTCAATGAAAGATCCGCTTTTAACATAGCTAACTTATACAATCGCTCATCGGTATCACTTAATTGTCCCATAGTCCCTTCTTTTACCTGCTCGACACTATCTTTTCCTTTTAATAGCGGCACGAGCACTTGTTCTCTTATTGCCGTAACTCGCGGGTCACCTTTCCCATATTGGTTTTCCAGCTGTGAAATACGCGCTTTAACAGAAGTGATTTTCTTTTGTAATTTAGGACTACTCAAGCGAATTTTAGACAATTTATCGCTTAAGCCCTGGCGCATACGTCCAACGCCGTGCTGCGTTGTATCAAGCGCATCACGTTCTTGCTGGGCCTTAATAAGCCCTTGTGCAAGCTGTGCTTTTTTCGCTTTTAATATGTCTTTTTCTTCTTTTGCTTTTTCTTTTTGCTTCTCCGTCCAATCGCCACTCATAACCATCTTCTTAATCTTTTCACGAAGATCTCCTCTAAATACACCCAATCCTTTTTTCAGTTCAACGGATCGATTGAAAATGTGTGTTTTTACTTTTTTTGCTTGTTCTATTTGATGTTTATATCCTGTGCGTAAATGAGCAATCTTCTGATTAATTTTATCTTTTCTTCTTTTTGCAAGCTTAAAGCCCATCTTCTTTTTCCCCCAGCGGAATAATCCTTTTGCCTTTCTGCCTACCCAATCAGCAGCCCCTAAATACTTTTTC
>CAZPFH010000091.1:0-4316 GCA_964585825.1 uncultured Candidatus Peribacteria bacterium | reverse complement strand
GCGGTTTGCCCCATTTTTGAAAGAAATCCTCATCCTCTTTTTCTATTTCTAATAGCTCAATTTTGTCTATCCAGGGAGCTGGTTGATATTCATATTTTATTCCCATTTTTTTGAAATCTTCCTCAATATAATCAGGCCATTTAATTATTGTGTTCCTTTCACAACCAGCGAAACGAATTCCAAGTGCTAAAAGAAAGTTAAAAATCGAAAATACCGGAAATTTTGCAAGATAATTTTCTTCTTGCCAATCCTCATGAAATTTATTGTCATATCGAATATAATCTTCGCCAATAGTTAAAGGGAGAATATCGGGATTTACAAGATCTTCATTGAAAAAAGGACCAAAGTCGCTAAATTCTTCTACTGGGAATAAAACCTCTTTTTCATTTGAAAAGCGGACTCTTTTAAATTTCATTATTAGACCTGTTGATGCATCGTAATATTCTGTAAAGTAGTAACTTCTTCCCCATAAGTTTCTATCTGGATTTTTGGTGTCTTTTAGTTTTTTTTCAATTTCTTTATCGATTTCTTCTTCAGCTTTATGAGGAAAAGCTTTTTTATAAAGTTTTCTCCAACTAGGAGAAATATTAATCTCCAATTTATAAGAATAGTTTTCTTTCATAGGATTTAAGTTTATTGATTATAATAGATTTTAAAACTTTTCATTCCTTTGCGCAATTTGAAGCTTAATAATTGATTTCACATTAGTTTCTCCCAATCCTCCAGCGTCAACCTCTCCGGCCTCAACGAACCAAGCTCCAATTCAATAAGCTTATCTTTTATCTCCGGCAATGTATTTGTGAGCTTCTTTCTCTTCTGTGAAAAGGCTCGGTGAATAATTTTGTAGAGCTTCATGTAATCGTCTACAACCGGCTTGTCGTAAACATCAATCTCTAAAACGGCCGAGTCTACTTTTGGTGCGGGGAAAAAACTGCCCGGCTTTACCTTTGTGACTATCCGTGGTTTTCCAAACATCTGAACGTGGAGGGCAATCACATTTAACTTTCCTTCCGGCGCGCAGATCTTTTCGGCGACTTCTTTTTGAATGAGCACCACAATCTTCTTTGGGCGATTTTCAGCCATCAAGAAATGAGAGATGAGCGGGGAAGTAATGTAGTAGGGGATGTTGGCTACCAATTTGTAATCTGTGTCAGAAGGCGGATCGTACTTTAGCGCATCCTGATGCAAAAATTGCACATTCTTTAAAAGCTCGTTCTCGCGTTCCAACAAAACAACCATACCTCTATCAAGTTCAAGCGCGATAACATGCTTTGCTTTCTCGGCCAGCTTGCGTGTAAGTACTCCAAGCCCCGGGCCGACTTCTATTATAGTGTCGTCCTTATTGACCTCCGCTGCTTCAACAATCTTATCCAGCACATTTTCATCCAGCAAAAAATTCTGCCCAAGTGCTTTATTGGGATGTAACCTATATTTTTCCAACAAGTATATTGCCCGATCTTTCTTCACACTATTTTAATTAATTTTAACGGATCTGTTTTACCGCTAATAATTTGAACCTTCTCTTTGGTTAAATCAAGCTCTTTTGACAAAAATTTCACCAGCTCCTTGTTGGCTTTCCCTTTTTCGGGAACAGCTTTAATACGGATTTTTATAGTGTCGTCATCCATAATATCCACCACTTCATTCTTGGGTGACTTAGGTAGAACCTTCACTCGAAGATACTGCGGATTATGTTGATTGACAAACTTTTTTAGCATAGTACCCGGGTACGTTAGTTAATACCCAGGCTGCAAGCGAAAACTATTGTTGTACCCGGGTACGTCGCATAGATCGTACTACAAGTTTACGCAGTTCTTCAACTATCAAAATTGCAAATGACGCTCCGATGATAACCATCCATTCATACCATTCCAGGCTTGTCGTATGTACCCATGCCTGAAAAAACGGTACTTCCACAAGCAGATAAACAACACCCAGCGAAATACATATCGCACCTATTAAATAAAGGTTTGATAATAAACCAAGTGAAAAAACCGATTGATATGAGCTTCTCGAATTATATGCGTTTACCATTTGTATAAGTACCAAGACGGCAAAGGCAAATGTTGATGATTTTATATACATTGCCGAATCGTGATCGAGCATTTGCCCCCACTGCCATCCTTGTGAGAAAAGTGCCCAGAAGTATGTGCCGACAACGATTGCTCCGATAAAAAGACCTACATAGAGGAATCTTCCCACAAAAGCCTTGTCCATTATTTTTGCTTTTGGATCGCGTGGAGATTTATTCATAATACCTTTTTCCGGCGTATCGATACCCAGTGCCAGTGCAGGCAGAACGTCCGTACCAAGATCCACGCTTAAAATAAGTATGGCGGTCAGTGGAGCCGGGATTCCCAATATGATTGCCGAGAAGACCGTAATAAGCTCTCCGATGTTACACGAGAAAATATAGAAGATAAATTTCTTTAAGTTTTCATAAACGGTTCGTCCTTCTTTAACCGCGTTGATGATGGTTGAAAAACTGTCATCTGCAAGGACCATATTAGAGGCTTCTTTGCTCACATCGGTGCCGGTTATTCCCATGGCAATGCCGATATCCGCTCTCTTGAGCGCAGGTGCATCATTCACGCCGTCACCTGTAACGGCAACAACGTGCCCGCTCTTTTTGAGTGCGGATACAATCTTCAATTTGTCTTCCGGTGAAGTTCGGGCAAAAATAATGCCGTGTTTATCATTTTCAAAAAGTTTTCGAATGTCTTTTTCCGACATGCTTTTAATTTCTTTTCCTGTAATAATCCGGTGCTTATCCGTTTTGTTTACCAAGCCTATTTGTTTAGCAATAGCTTCGGCTGTTAAGCCGTGATCGCCGGTGACCGTATATACCTTAATACCGGCTTGTTTAGCCATAGAAATAGCTTTTTTAACATCGTTTCGAGGCGGATCAATCATGCCGACCATACCAACGAAAACCATATCTTTTTCATCGGTTTCAGTGTGGTATTTCTGTTTTTTATCGATCTGCTTAAACGAGAAGCCTATAACACGTAGGGCTTTTTTTGCCAGTTCTTCATTGCGGGATTTTATTTTTTCCTTTGTTTCATTATCCAGTTTGATAACGCGGCCATTCATTAGAATATGGCTGCATATTTCAAGAATTTCATCCGGTGCTCCTTTGGTAAATATATAATAATCTCCCGTTGATTTCTCCTCTTCAATAACGCTCATTCGTTTACGTGTGGAATCAAATGAAAGTTCGTATTTCTTTTCGTACATCTTTTTAAAGTATTCAAAGTCAAAGCCCATTTTGCGCACCATGGTAAGAAGCGATCCTTCAGTTGGATCACCCAACATAGTATACTTATTTTCATGGTTAACACGTTCTGAGTTGAGAGTTGCGTTATTACAAAGAGTACTGATAGCGCTGATTTGTTCAAGACCGTTGTATAGGGGGGTGACATCTTTCTTGAGCGTCTTGAGTTTATCGTTTCTTTCATCAAAATCTTCTTCTTGTGAGTCAAAATCACCTATAGTGTGTGATCTGCCGTCTTTACCTTTAATAAGAAGTGAACCTACCGGTTTATATCCCGCACCGCTTATCTTTATTTTGTAATTATCTACATACACTTTTTTAACAGTCATTTCGTTTTTAGTCAGCGTTCCCGTTTTATCCGTGCAAATGTGCGTAGTTGATCCGAGTGTTTCAACCGAGGAAAGCTGCCTGACAATCGACTTCTTGCGTGCGAGCCTCTGCACTCCCAATGCCAGGGCAATAGTAACAGTTGCCGGGAGTCCTTCCGGTACGGCGGCAACTGCCACAGACGTGGCAAAGAGAAATGTATCTACAAATTTTTGTCCTTGTATAAAATAACCGGTTGCAATTAATATAGCCGAAATGGCCAGTGTTATTTTTCCCACAAATACACCGATTCTGAAGAGTTCTTTTTGAAGAGGGCTTTTGTCTTTTTTTGTTGTCGTGGTTAGATTGGCAATGTGACCGAATTTTGTGTCCATGCCGGTATGAATGATAACGGCCTTTCCTGATCCGTGCACCACATCTGTTCCCATATAAACAATATTTGATTTTTCACCCGTTTGTAATTCTTCTTGCGTGTCAGAATGCTTTGGCACCGGCATTGATTCTCCGGTGAGTGCCGCTTCTTGCGTTTCCAGTTCGTTTTCTTCGATAACGCGAGCATCTGCCGTTATTTTATCCCCTTCCATGAGAACAATAATGTCGCCCGGGACAAGTTTTTTTGCATCGATTTGCTGCTCTTTGCCATCACGTATAACACGTGCCGTTGGTGCGACAAGTTCCTTTAATGCTTCAATTGCCTTTTCCGCTTTATATTTTT
>CAZPFH010000090.1:0-4408 GCA_964585825.1 uncultured Candidatus Peribacteria bacterium | reverse complement strand
AAAAAGTCTTATCCAAGGATTAATATCAAATAAATCATCAAAGAAACTAACCATTGCTATAAGTATGCCTCCAATAAGCAAACCAATAACATTGGTGTCCAGAGGAACAAAAAGAAGTGTCGAGCTGATGAAAACAATTAGCAAAATCAACCCGCCATAATATGGAATGGGTTTTCGCGTAAGGCCGTACTTTTTCGGCTTATCCATAAGACCCCATTTTGGGAAAAAATGTAGTGCAACAAGTACTAGAATAATAGTCGATACAAAAGCAAACAGTGCCGAGAAAATAAAATACATAGTAGAATACCGGTTAGTCCACGTTGATATGTTTCTTAAACTTGATATGGTTTTTTGTAGAAGCTGGTTCCATTATTCCAACAAGATCATTGTTAAAAATTGCAGCACAAATAGCAACATTTTTTGGTAATGTTCCTTGAACAAAAGCACCGTTTTTAAGTTTCTCATATTCTTGAGCCGTAATCGTTTTGCTGGGCATATCTCCAATACCACGGATTAAAGGTAATAAAAAGGGCTCTATCCCCTGCTCTTTAAGCTGCTCAAGCGAGCAACTCCGATCTATTGTAAATGTATCAATAGCAATGCGTTGCAAATAAGAAAGATATCCACCGGTTCCCAAGCGAGCACCAATATCGTGAGCCAATGAACGAATGTACGTGCCTGTACCGCACTTTACAGAAACCCTGATAATCGGATACCGATACGATTCAAGTACATGTTCATAAATAGTTATTGGACGCTTTTTCATAGTAATTTCTTCACCTGCTCGAACACGTTTATAAGCGGATTTACCTTTAATCTTCAAAGCGGAAAAAACCGGAGGAACTTGCGTTAAATCTCCCGTAAAATCATTGATTACCGCTAAAACTTCCTCTTTGGAGGGCTGTTTATCATTTATTGAAGTCAAATCACCTTCCGCATCATATGTCGTTGATTCTTTTCCAAGAGTAATTTCAGCAATATAACTTTTAGTGTGGTCCATCATATATTCTATTAACTTTGTCGCCTGTCCGAGAGCAACAACCAATACTCCTTCCGCAAGAGGATCAAGCGTTCCGATATGACCCATTTTCACATTTTTGATTGATCGCACAAAACGAATAACATCAAATGATGTAATTCCTGATGGCTTATAAATAATTAAGAAACCGTTCATAGTTATCCTTCAAGACATATATTTTCTTTAGCTTGGGGCTCTCCGGGTTCAATCTCAATGACAACTTCCCTTGAAAGCAGTTCGCGAACCACTTTCCTATCATCCCACGGTATACGTTGTCCACCAACAATTTGAACCTCTTCACAGCCTTTCCCCGCAATAACTACAGTATCACCCTTTTCCGCTAAAGTTAAAGCCAGGCGAATAGCTTCATATCGATGCGGTATTTTCCATAACCCATCTCCTTCTTTTCGATCTATACCTTCTGCAATCCCTTCTATAATTTGCCATTCATCTTCATAATACGGATCATCATTCGTCAAAATAATCATATCGGCAAACTCATCAGCAATAGATCCCATTTCCGGTCTTTTTGATTTATCACGTCCTCCACCGGTAGCACCAAATACAACAAAAAGTTTCCCGGGCGTAAGCTTTTTATAGAGTGCTAATACTTTTTTAAGTGAATCAACAGCATGCGCATAATCAACAATAATTCCATACGGTTGACCCAAATCAAGAGATTCCAATCGTCCCGGAATACCTTGTGCTTTCTCCAATGCTCTTTTTACAAAAGGTAAATTTATATTATTTGCCAAAGCAACAGTTGTAGCCGCAAGACTGTTGTATATATTAAATTCTCCCGACAGGTTTAAGTTGATTTCAATCTGATGATTGGGTATATGCAGTTGAAATGTTGAACCGCTTGAATGTAGCTGAATATCTTTTGCATAGCACGTTCCCTTTTTCATGCCATATGTATATTTTCTATCAACAATAAATTGATCAAAATAAGAAAAATGAGGGTCATCTACATTGAGAACGGAAATCTTCGGAATTGATGGTTTTCTTTTTGATTTATTCAATTTTTTAAACAAACCACCTTTAGCTTGAAGATAAAGTTGAAAATTTCCATGATACTCAACATGGTCTTCGGTGATATTTGTAAACACGGCCGTATCAAAATTTACACCAAGTACTCTTGATTGTGTGAGCGCATGAGATGAAACCTCCAAAACACAATGAGTACACTGCTCTTTCACCATTCGTTTCAATAATTTCTGCAAAGTAAAAGGACTCATCGTTGTTTGTTTTGATATATTGGTCCATTTATCATCACCTACCTGAAAATTGATGGTTGAAGCCATACCCACTTTATATCCCGCCTCCTCCAAAATCATCGTAATCAAATTAACAGTTGTGGTTTTACCGTTTGTTCCGGTCACCCCGATAACATTCATATGTCGTGCGGGAAAACCGTATATCAAAGCTGCAATTGCAGCTTTAATCTGATGATAAAAAAGTCTGAGCGGATTAGTGTCAGAAATAAGTGTTTTTAATTTATTAAGCATGAGCTGAGAAATAGTTATTTGCTGCAGTTATGTCCCTGTCGATCTGCCGTACAAGATCTTCTTCACAATCAAATTCTCTCACATCACGGATTTTTTTCAATAGATTAACCGTTACCGATTCACCGTACATATCATCATGAAAATCAAAAACATGCACTTCACAGAATATTTTTTGGGGATCGTCCGTCCCAATTGACTTAATTCCATAATGCATAAGAGCATTATACCATGTATCACGCGCTAAAATACGGCAGACATATACGCCTTGCGCCATGAGCTCATACCCTTCTTCTAAAGATATATTTACTGTTGGATACCCAAGATTACGGCCCTTTTTAACGCCATGCACAACCCTACCGTAAATAAAATTCTCTTCGGCGCTTGACATAATAGCATTTTAGTGTTAAAATTTTATCCTTTTTATTTACATTTAAATACTACCATATGATGCATCAACCTACTACCGCAGAAACATTGCCTGTACAAAATAAAGAAAATGTTGCTAAAAACCATGAAACAATCTTGAAAACAATTAAAGATTTTCACGATTCAATAAATCGTGCACTGACACAAGAAGGGTATGACCCTGAAGAATTAAAAAAGAGCAAAAAAGTACGTGAGATATTTATGCATCTTATAAGACCTCAAGGGACACCAAAAGAAAGAAAACCATCATTAATAGCCCAAACCCCCACGCATACTACGGTACGACAAGCCGTTAAGAATGTTTTAAGTGAGAAGTAGTGGCAAATAACGTTCCCATAATCATCCAGAACACAAGTGCCAAATCATTTTTCCAAAAAGGCACATCAACAAGACCATGTACCATAACGTAAATAAGCATCATAGAGACAGCAAGCACAATATGCCGTTCATCTCTTTGCAGCGACGGGATAGTCTTTTTTATATGATGAAATGCCATAATCAATATCCATACAAATGCGACAAAACCTATTAGCCCCGTATTAAGCCAGGTTTCCATATAGACGTTATGAGAATGAAGACGAACAGGTTCAAAAGGAGAATGTCCCAACAGTGACTCCGCCTGAGACTGATATGCCGCTTCATATTCACCCAATCCTATACCAAGAAGAGGATTTTGTAATAGTAATTTTCCTCCCACTTCCCATATTTCAAGCCTTGTTCCTATCGAAGTATGTTTATCGGGATGAATAAGATTTTGAAATTTTTCAATATTCAATGTTGCAACAAGAGTAACTCCAAGAAAAACAATTATTGCAATAAAAGCAATTACTTTGTTTAAAAATATACGAACAGGTTTATGTTCATGCTGCCTGACTCGTTCATATATAATATAAAAGATAAAAGTGAAGAAAACACCCACAATTCCACCATATGATTGAGTTAAAATCAGTGCAAGAAACAAAACAGAAACAATCCCGCCTAAATAAATGCGGCGCTCAAAATGATTCCAACGCGTAGAAGCCGTTTCGAAAGGACGATTTAAAAAAGTTTGCAGCACACGCGTACCTGTATATATAAGTGCCGGCGCAATATACATAGCAAGGTAATTTGCCGAAGAAAAAGGCCCGGATGCTCGACCATCAATCGTTATATAACTTCCTGAAACAGCTTGAAAAACAGCTGTAACAGACAACAAAAAAGCTGATGCTACATATGAATAGACAATAAGCTGAATATCGCTTTTACTCCGAACCGTTCTGTAAACAATAAAAAAATATATAATCGGGATCAGCACCCAACTTTTCAAGATACCCAAAGCATTTTTGTATGCCTCAATCGGGACAATGGCAGCACCAATAAGCGCACCTGCAACAAAAAGAGTAACAGGAAGTAACGGTGAAAAAATAAATTCTTTTATAGGATTTTTTTTAGAAAGAAATGGGCTTTTTGCCAAATA
>CAZPFH010000089.1:3627-4490 GCA_964585825.1 uncultured Candidatus Peribacteria bacterium | reverse complement strand
TTGTATTGTTTTCTCGGAACAGATAACATCAAGTGACTCAAGCAGCTCCTTAACTTTTTGAAGAGCTTGTTTTGCCATATCCGTATCGACCTTCATGCGCTCATGTGTTAATAAGGCGGCATCATACGAATTGAGAGTAAAATAAAATTCAATATAACTATTAACGTTTTTTGGGTCTTGCAATAATTTTTCTTCTACGGTTATAAGTGCTTTATTAAGTTTTTTTTGATTTTTTTGATAGCTTTTATTTAGATAATTACCGCACATATCAAGCAGAAGTTGTGCTCTTTTTTCAAGGAATAATTTGCTATTATCTTCTTTTGCAAAATTATACCTGTATTCTCCTTTTTTCGGATGAGTTATCTCCACATCGGGGTCGATTTTTTTTGCTAATTCTCTTAATTGTTCATGATAATTTCTTCTATTCCATTGCCAGTTAAACCAATCGAGCTTTTCAATATCGAAGATAGCGCCCGCTTTATGTACTTTTCCCAGGCTAAAGTGCTCGGCAAGTTCATCCAGGGTAAAGAGTTCGTTTTCTTGTTCGCCTCCCGGATGCCATCCCAAAAATGCTATAAAATTTAGAATAGCTTCACGCAGATATCCTTTTTTTATGTAGTCTTCGACTGAGACATCACCTTGGCGTTTACTTAGTTTAGAACGGTCTTTGTTGAGTAATAAAGGGATGTGTGCGAACTCGGGAGTATCCCAACCAAAAGCTTCATATAGAAGGATATGCTTTGGTGTGCTTGGTAACCACTCTTCGCCTCTTATGACATGAGTTATTTTCATAAGGTGGTCATCCACTACATTTGCTAAATGATGGGATCTTGTTCTCCCGGGCCGTCCGCACCATCTCCTCC
>CAZPFH010000089.1:0-3617 GCA_964585825.1 uncultured Candidatus Peribacteria bacterium | reverse complement strand
CGAACAGTCCCACGAATATGATCTTTGAATTTCACAGCTTGTGCTGATGGGATTTTTTGTCGAATAACAAAAGGAATTTTTTTATCAAGTTTTTCTTGTATTTCTTTTTCACTTAAATATAGACAATGACGATCATACATTGGAGCTTTTTTCTGTTTTTCTTGTTTTGCACGCATTTTTTCAAGCCTATCCGCTGTGCAGAAACATCTATATGCCGCTTTTTTCTCAAGTAGCATGTTCGCATATTTTTGATAGATTTTTGTTCGTTTGGATTGCACATAGGGAGCATATTCTCCATCTTTATCAGGTCCTTCGGTATATTCCAAGCCGGCCCATTTCATCATTTCTATTAAATGTTCATGGGCACCTTCAACAAAACGTTTTTGATCGGTATCTTCTATGCGAAGAATAAAACTGCCATTATGTTTTTTTGCATAAAGATAATTATACAAAGCCGTACGAAGGCCTCCAATATGCAGATAGCCTGTAGGTGACGGAGCAAATCGTGTTCTAATCATAGTGAAACTATTAAATCGCTCAGTATGATACCGTCTATGCAGTTTGTGAGCAAGTAAAGCAATTCTTGCACGCACTTGCCACTTGCAATTTTTGTCATTTTATGTCTAAATTTAACCTGCGAACACTAATTTTCCTTTATGGCCAAAAAAAGGACACGAAGAGTTAAAAGGTCGACACGAAAACGATCAACTGCTCGTAAAAAAAATTCAAGACGAAAAACCTCAACGATGAAATTTGAGGTGAAGCAATCTGTCATGCGAGAAATATGGGCGGTTGTTTATTTTTCTCTTGCTGCAGTTACTTTTTTAAGTATACGAGGAGCTTTTGGTATTGTAGGTGATTTATTGATGGACGTACTTAATCCTATGTTGGGGTGGGGTATTTTTATTTTACCGCCTACCTTTTTACTTGTTTCGTTTATGCTCTTTTTTGCTCGAAAAATTAATTTTGGGTTGGCAAAAATTGTTGGTATTACGCTTATGATAACCTCTGTTTTAAGTATTATTCATTTGGCTGTTCCTCTTGAACAGTTGCATGAAGTTGCTCGCCAGGGAGAATATGGAGGATATGTTGGGTTTGTTACCAATTTTTTCATGAGGACATGGTTAAGTATAGGGAATGTTGGTGCATCGGTTGTTTTTATTACACTTGGGATTATCTCCATTTTATTAACATTTGAAGTTTCACTTGCTGAAATTGCAAGGTTTTTTAAACCTGAGTTAAAAAAAATAACTTCTTCGTCACCGAAAAATAAAAAAGAAAAAGAGGAGATTAAGGAAGATGAGATTAGTGCGGAAAATATGAAAGTTGCCAGTGATGATGTGTTAAAAGCAATTTATGGTACAAAAGAAACAAATATCAGAATTAAACGTGCCAGACCTCTTAATGAATCTTCTTCTCAAAATGAAGAGACTGCTCAATCCGAACAAGATCCGAGCAAAAAACCTAACGAAGCGATGAATCAAACAATAGAAGATGAAATGAGCGAGAATGCAAAAGAGAAAAAACAAGATGAAGAACCGGATTATGCCGATTGGGAATTTCCTTCTCTTGATCTTCTTGAAGGAGAAATTTCCGAAATAGAGTCCGATGATGATCTTTTAAAGCAAAATGCAGAGAAAATAAGAAGCAAATTAGAGCAGTTTGGTATCAATGTGATGATGCACGATATCCACGTAGGGCCTACGGTTATTCAATACACACTCAAGCCCGATGAGGGGGTGAAATTGTCAAAAATTACGTCACTTAAAAATGATTTGGCACTTGCATTGGCTGCGCCCGGAGTTCGTATAGAAGCTCCTATTTCCGGAAAGTCTTTAGTAGGTATAGAAGTGCCGAATCAACATCGAGCTATTGTTCATTTACGGGAAATATTGGAAAGCGTAGAATTTAAAAAAGGTGATTCTCAATTAAAATTTCCTCTTGGTAGAGATGTATCGGGAAGACCGATTATCGCAGATCTTAAAAATATGCCTCATTTGTTGATTGCCGGAGCTACCGGTAGTGGTAAGTCTGTTGGCATGAATACATTCCTTATTTCGCTTTTATATCAAAATTCACCACTTGATTTAAAACTCATACTTATTGATCCGAAAAAAGTTGAATTGCGTGATTACAACAGTATACCGCATTTGCTTACTCCGGTTATCAACGATCCTGAGAAAGCTTCTATTGCCCTTCGCTGGTGTGTTGCGGAAATGAATCGACGTTATCAAACATGTGCCGATAAAGGAAAACGAAATATTACCGATTATAATGCAGACAAATCAATTGAAGAAAAAATGAGTACCATCGTTGTTGTGATTGATGAGCTTTCCGATTTAATGATGTCTGCGGGTAAAGAGGTTGAAGCTTCTATTTGTAGAATCGCACAGATGGCTAGAGCGGTTGGTATGCATTTGGTTATTGCAACGCAAAGACCGTCGGTTGATGTCATCACCGGTCTTATAAAGGCAAATATTCCTTCTCGTATTGCATTTGCAGTCAGCTCTTCGATAGATTCTCGTACGGTGCTTGATGCTACCGGCGCTGAAGATCTTCTTGGAAAAGGTGATATGTTGTATTTGCCTAGCGGTAAAACAAAGCCTGTACGCGTTCAAGGTATTTACACATCGAGCAAGGAAATTGAAAAAGTTACCAATAGAGTAAAGTTAACAGCGGCACCTGATTTTAACGATGACGTAATTTCAACTCGTGTTGCAGGCAAAAAATTAAACGGTATACCTGATTCTTCCGCTGACAGTGCAGTTGATAATTTGTATGAAGACGCACTTAAGGTTATTAAAGATAACAGAAAAGCGTCAGCTTCGTTATTGCAACGACGATTAAAAGTTGGATATGCTCGTGCTGCACGCATTCTTGATTCGCTTGAAGAGCATGGAGTTGTAGGTCCTTCAAACGGATCAAAACCACGTAAAATTTTGATTGATTAGTTTGTTTATGTCACAGCATATTTTAGTTACCGGTGGTGCCGGTTATATAGGTTCACACGTTGTACGTACATTAATAGAAGAAGGATATAACGTTACGGTCTTAGATAATCTGATTAATGGACATCGTAGAAGTGTTCATCAATCAGCGGCTTTTCATCAAATTGATTTAGGTAACGTGAAGAGGCTTCGTTCTTTTTTTGATAAGCATTCGTTTGATGCCGTAATGCATTTTGCGGCTTTTATCGAGGCGGGTATTTCAATGAGAAAGCCTGCGGAATTTTTTGAAAACAATTGCATAAACGGTTTTAACTTGCTAAATGAAATGCTTAGGCATGGCATTAAGTCTTTTGTTTTTTCATCTACTGCGGCGGTTTACGGTAATCCTGTCGATAATTTTATTACGGAGAATCATCCTTTAAAGCCTGTTAATCATTATGGCCGAACAAAGCTAATGTTTGAAAGATTACTTGCTATGTATGGAAAAAGTTATGGGCTTTCATCTGTTGCGCTCCGGTATTTTAATGCATCCGGAGCTGATCCTTCGGGAGAAATAGGTGAAGATCATGCACCGGAAACGCATCTTATACCTCTTGTACTCCAAACCGCATTGGGATTAAGGGAGTATATAAGTATTTTCGGGAACGACTACGATACGCCGGACGGAAC
>CAZPFH010000088.1:0-4511 GCA_964585825.1 uncultured Candidatus Peribacteria bacterium | reverse complement strand
TGGGGGAAATGAATTTTTGCCTGCCCTCCTGAAAGAGCCGCCTTTTTCGGGGAGGAATTGGGGTGGTGGGTGAGTTTAGATAGTTTGGAGAGCTTCAAAGATTTTTACCATAGCCAATGTATCCAATTTACAGTATTCAAGCAGATCATTTTTCATTTTGTTTCTTTCTTCCTTATCTTCTATTTCAAACATCATTTTCTTCCAGGCATTCATAGCCATTGCTCCGTCTCTAACATTCAAATTCTTATAAGACATTTCGGGAACTAAAACTGGCAAAACATCTTTTATTGAAAAACCCCCTCTGAAATCTGGGTGCACATAATGGTTTTTTGAAAAAATTTCCATTAGATCAAAAAATCGTTGATTATAGCCATAAAAAATTTCTGCATGTTCAGATAATAAATCAGCTATATCTTCATGGCATTTTCCTTCAAATTTCTTATTCCAAACAATGATACTCCCTTCGTCACTGATTACTTTCATTAGCTCACTTGCCAAAGCTATCATTGGGTGAGTGTGCTGATCAGTATGTAAATATTCATAATGTTCCAACTCACCGCTTGGCTCTCTCAAAATATGTAAAGAAAACTGAAAAGGCACTTGCTGATACGGCGCACAACCATCATAAATTGGCACTGCAGTTGGGTAAGTTTCGTAGTCTAAAAAGCATAGAGGATAAACCAATTCTCCTAGTTTCTGCTTTATTTCGTGCGGATCAATAATTGAATTTTGAGTTTGAGTGACTTCAACGTGGTTTCGTTGGTATTTTGTCAGTTTGAAATCTTCCGGCACATCCTCAATAGAGAAGTGATTTTCTTCAATAAGTGCCTCCAAACGCTTTGTACTTAAACCTATTCGCACAATATCGTGGACTGAGTAATCAGGAATATCTGGATGTAAATATTTAAAGGCCGGACAATGATTATTTCGTGATTTGTAAACACATTCGCATGGTAATGGCTCTCGTTCATTTTCAAAAATGCGCTTCATGTCGGGAATCATGAGGTTAACTTCTTCTTCCAGCTCTTTTACTTGCTCAGTAATATCAGTAATTTGTATTAACTGTCTGGTGTTTATTTCTCCTTTTTTACGAAACTCTTTGTTTAATTCCATCAAGTTCACTCTACCCACATTGTAGCCTGCCATTTTTGCAACAATATATTGAAAAGTAGCGTCATAAAGGTGTTGATCTTTCTTTTTTTCTTGTCCGCTTGTGGCTTTAACCTCATTTATTACCCAATAATTGTTTGCATCATCCCACTCCCAAACATCAACCATGAAATATAAATCGTCTGCTTGAAATGTTGCCTGAAAAATAACTTTCCCACCTTCTTCTAAATAATTTTGTGTCTCTTGAATCGCAGCATTTTCCCGACCTTCAACTAAAACTCCTTTAGGGAATAGTTTTCTAGCCCACAGCTCAACTTCTTGCCCATTTTTTATGAGTTCTTTGTCAAAATCGCTAAGTTCCTGATTTGCTAAAACTTCCTGCTTTTTTTTGAAGAACCAAAAATATGCCGGGCACTCCAGATAGCGGATAAAATCGGATTTTATGATTGAAGTACGCATAGATTTAACAAAGATCTTTATATACGGGAAAGTTATTTTTTATATTCTCTAAAATCCACTGTGTCTCGGATTGCTTTTTACTACAATGGTCTTTCCCGTAAACTAATAACACTTCAATTTTCTCAGTGTTATTACAAAGTGCGAATATTGCTCTGTTTCCGGAAGATTTGGGAGATTCATTTGTCCCCGCCACCCTAAAATCCAGCTTAAAAATGCCCACATTCTTTTCAGATGAATATTTGATGATATCTATCAACTTTGTTTGCTGAAAACCAAATGCTTTTTCCAAAATATCATTGATTGTTTGCTTGGTACTGAGCCATTTTTTTGTTTTGTATTTTTCCAAAAAATCCTTACAGAAGTGTCTTTCTGCATAGGACGAAAATTCCACCCGAAAATTCAGATCATTAATATACATTTTTCGGGTCTTCTGCGTTAATAAGTGTATATGGAATAATTTCCCCTTCTTTACAAACTTTCCATGGGATTTGATCGTGAGTAAAGTCTACAATCTCTTTAGTTTTTGCCTTTTTCCACTTGGCACAAACTGATTTTACGACTTTTTCTTCCTCCTTGCTTAATTCGGATTTAGCGGGCTGCTCATTAAGAGAAATCATCATTGCCCTGCCACTACTTTCAACACAAATTGATTCATCAGTATCAATGATATCAAAAAATTGAATAGCAACCGGCCCCTGTGCAAGTCTTCTATACTCAAATCCTGATATCGGTTTTAAAAAGTTGTAATAGCTGGCAAAGTCGCAAAGGTAAACAAGTTTGGCTAATTTTGTTTTGGTAATTTTCCCATCTTCATCCGCACCGTACTTAATACACTGCAAAACAAGATTATGGAAACGTCTAAATGACCGTTTAGTAAAGCCTTGCGCACTTACTCTTGCTTCAATAGAGGCTTCTTCATCAAGAATTATTTCAATGGGAATATCAAATATTTCCGAGATTTTTTTTAGTTCACCAAGAGTTACATCCCGCTCTCCCTTTTCAACAGAAATAAGCGTGGGGCGAGATATACCGATTTGTTTTGCAAGATCTTCTTGGGAAAGCTTATTCGCCTTCCTGAGCTTGATTAAAAAATCTTTCATGGTGCTTTTTGATTAGAATGTACCCACATTCTAATCAAAGGAGACTTAAATGTCAACTTATTTTACTTATTTTGTACTAAGCGGGCTTTTCGCCATATTCTGTAAAAATGTTTGACAATTGCGTTTCATGGGAATAGAATTCAGACGATTTTCATTTTTTAACTTTCAAACTCATGGCTAAGAATAAACCATTTGGCGATAATGCTCGAAAAGGAGCAGTAAAAAGCCGTTCACAACTTTTACACTCAAATGGTGATTTGTTCATCAAAAGAGACACCCAGGCGGGGAGATTTCTTGATGTAAAAACCTCTGGTGGTAAATTTAAAGGAGTTAGACAAGAAAAATAATTGTTCACAAACAAAGTAATGGAATATTGTCTAGGACTAAAATTTTTAGGTTACTGCAGTGAGTATTTTCAACATCAATATTCTGTTTATAATTTAGGGGCTTCTTTAGCGGCTATTGCTATAGTTTTGGTGCTTTGGCAGTTATTAAAGCCTCTTTACTATTTACGTTTTGAATACAGAAAAAAAGCGGTTTGTTTTGCGCTTGTGCTCTTTGCTTTCAACATAATTTCTGTTTTTGTAGCAGCCCTTATCCCATACATTCCTGGCCCGTATGTTCCTTTATTAAGTTATCCTATTTTCTGGGAAATTTTAGGTGCAGCCTTTTTTGTTTTATCAGTGATTTTGCTTTTATCTATATTTTTAAGAAAAATTACTAGAGTGAGATCAAAATACAGCTTGATGAAGCTATATGCATTATCAATCAAATATGTAGCTGAGGGTGAAAGCAAGCATGATGCATTAGCATCAGAATTTGCTAATTATCTTCCTGATCTCTTTAGATTTTATCAAGAAGGCACCAAAGAGGAGATTGCTTATGTAAATGGTCTGCTAGAGGTGATGTCTGATACCGATTTATGTAAAATAATCGCAATAAAAGAGCCGCGAACATTGATAAGGTTATTCAATGGGTATAGAAGCGTTCCGAGTGGAAAAGGAGCCCCTGTGACATTCTTAAGACAATTGTTGTACCAATCTTTTTCAAGAGATAATTCTGTTATAGCTCGTGAATTGAAGAGAGAAGGTGTAGGTACGATTAATAGCGGTCGCGGCATTGTATTAGACACATTGTTAAGAGATTTTGAAGTAATAGGCAGATGCAGGCCTTTTGAAGAGATCTCTTCAATTCATGAAAAGTATGATGAGATTTATATAAACAATTTTTCCGAATTTTGGCGGCAACTACTAGAAACTTTTTTTGATGATGTTGAATCAAGTTTGCAATACTCAGAAAGTCTTTTAGATGGATTCAAAAGATTTAATCGTCTAATAAGTTTAAATGAGGGCTATATTTCTATGTTTTGGTGCTCTAATTTGCGTCACCAAATTGCTAGGAATAGTGATAAAATCATCAAATTCTACAAAAAAATCCCTGCAATTCCAAAAACTACATATGGTTCCAAAAGAAAGTTTTATGACAAATTCAAAGATGATAATTTTTTTGGAGTCATAGCCCAAGGTGTGTATTTGCTGCTAGAGCCAAACAAGAAAATCAAAGGATTCCCAGAAGAAAGAAATTATTTTTTGGATGTTTATCATATTTTAGATCAAGGAATTGAGCGCAATAAACCAATTGGCAATGAAACACTTGAGGCAATACAAAAAAGACTTTATTTTATGCTAGAGGTAAAAATCAAAGGTGATAATCTAAGAGGATATTATCCAATGATGCTTAGAGTCTTTTTTGAAGTTTTTGGTTATGGAATTTTTACTCATCCAGAAAAAATCTCCTCTTTTGACAAAAAAATCATGAAAACGGTTGCGAAAAAACTGCCTA
>CAZPFH010000087.1:0-4532 GCA_964585825.1 uncultured Candidatus Peribacteria bacterium | reverse complement strand
TCCCCTTATAAAAAAAGAAAAAGAAATTTGAAAATTTTTTAAAACAATTAGGGCGATAGCCCAAAAAAAGAAAAGGAATATTTCAGCTAACTCGTTTTTATACGCATTGTTTACATAATTTAATCAATATTTTATGTATTATGCGAAACTGTACTGTAATATATTTTACTCGTATAACGGCGAAAATAAATGTCATTTTTAACTTTATGTCTTTATGATGCACATCGAACTCCACAAAACAAAACGGGAGCTCAAAATTAACAATTACAGTCCGAAAACCATAAAAAGTTACCTTTACGGCTTACAACAATACTTCTGTTTCAAGAAAAAAGAGTACGCAAAGCTTGATCGGGAAAATATTAAAGATTTTTTACTGCACTGCGAACAAAAAAACATCTCTCCCCAAAGCCGAAACCTGTTGTTGAATGCTATTAAGTTTTATTATCGAAACGTACGTGGAAACTCTCAAAAAATCGGTATCCGCGTGGCCAAGAGACAACAAAAGCTACCGGTTGTTTTATCAAGAAGCGAAATTGAAACAATCTTGCGATCGCTCAAAAATGGAAAACATAAACTACTCATATCTCTGGCATACGGAGCCGGTCTTCGTGTAAGTGAAGTGGTTTCCTTAAAAACAGGCGATCTGGATATCACAGAAAAAATTATCCATATAAAACAAGGGAAGGGGAAGAAAGACCGCATCACCATAGTGCCGGAAAAACTGGTTAATCAATTACAAAATTTACGTGCGGGAAAAGACCAAAGCGATTACCTGTTTACCAGTGAACGAGGAGGAAAATTAACAACCAGGACCGCCCAAAAAGTCTTTAAAAAAGCATTGCACGCCGCCGGTATACACAAAGACGCAACCTTCCATTCACTCAGGCACTCCTTTGCCACACACCTGCTGGAGAACGGTACTGATGTCCGTTACGTACAAGCGCTGCTTGGTCACCATAACATCAGAACAACCCAACGCTACACGCACGTAACAAACCCGAAACTTAAAAAAATTCAAAGCCCTTTATAACGTTCCGCTCCCTTATTAAGACCTTTCCAAACCACACCAAAAATGGCGGAGAGACAGGGATTCGAACCCTGGAGGCCCGTGAAGGCCTAACGGTTTTCAAGACCGCCGCTTTCGACCACTCAGCCATCTCTCCGTAGTTTTGTGTAACCACTATAACAAAATTTCGCAGTGAGTCCAGAACATTTTACATGCGTTCGGGCACTTCTATACCCAAAATGGTTAATCCTTCCGTAACAATTCGTATAACTGATTTTGTTAAGTTAAGACGCGTAAGCCGAACCTGCTTACTATCGGCCTGTAGAACGGAAACCGTATTGTAAAAACTGTTAAACTGCTGGGCCACTTCATATAAATACGTGGCTACTAAATGCGGTTTGTACTCTTCCGCCGCCGCAACAATATATTCCTGGCACTTCACAATCATTCGGGCAAGCGCTATCTCAAGAGGATGCTCGAGCGGCTTAAAGTTATCATCGTACCCTTCAACACGATCAAGCGCTTCAAAAATATCAATCTGTTCATTTTCTTCCTGCTGTTGAGACGTTTTCTTATCTTTTTCGCTGTTTTTTTCCGGTTTTTTCCCTTCACGCACCACTTCGTTATATTTACGAATAATACTTTGAGCTCGCGCTACCGTATATTGCAAATAAGGAGCACTATCGCCTTCTATACTCAGCATTTTATCCCAATCAAAAGTTATATCCGTTGTTCTGTTTTGCGAAAGAATATTATATTTGACAGCACCAATCGCCACCTGCTTGGCCACCTGATCACGCTCTTTCTTTTTCAAATCACCGCTTTTTTCTTCAACTATTTTTCCGGCACGGTCACGAGCTTCATTTAAAACTTCTTCCAGCAAAACCACATTTCCTTTTCGGGTGCTCATCGATCGATCCGGCAAATGCATACGCCCAAAAGAAACATGCTTAAGTTTTGCCGAGGTATATCCCAGCATACGCGCTGTCGCAAACAACTGTTTAAAATGCAAACTTTGCGCACTATCCACAACGTACACAAGTTGCGAAGGCTCCCATCGCTGCAGACGGTACGCCAATGTCGCAAGATCACGAGTTGAGTAGAGCGTAGCCCCATCCGATTTCTGAATCATGTACGGCGGCATCTTTTCATCTTCAAATTCCACAATAAGCGCTCCTTTTTCACCTTCTTTAAAAATACCTTTTTCTTTTCCTTCATCTATTATCGGCTTCATTTTATCGTTAAAATAACTCTCACCGATATATTCATCAAAGTGTATACCCAATTCTTCGTACGTCGCTTCAAGATCTTTTCGGCTTAATTCATTAAACCAACTCCATAATTCCTGATTTTCTTTATTGCCCTCTTCCAATTTTTTAAATTCTTCACGTCCTTTATCTTCCAGTGATCTGTCTTGCTCAGCTTCTTCATGAAATTTAACGTAGAGTTTCAAGAGTTCCGGAACCGGATTCTTTTCAACCGCTTTTTTATTTCCCCAGGTTTTATACGCATATATCAATTTCCCGAATTGAGTTCCCCAATCACCAAGATGATTAACGCCGACAGATGAAAAGCCCAGATGCGAATAGATATTGTAGAGCGCCTGACCGATAACGGTAGACAGCAAATGATGCACACCAAGGGGCTTAGCCGTATTCGGCGATGAGTAGTCAAACACCACCGTCTTACCACCGCCAAGGGTTGTATCGAATAACGCCCCGCCTTCCGCAATATCTTTCACCTTACTTTCCAGCCAGGGGCGCGCAATGGGAATATTTATAAACCCGGGCAACGCAACTTCAACCGCACCGATAAATTGCACCGGCTCAATATGCTGCACAATTTTTTCAGCAATGGTCGGGGGATCTTTTAATAAACGTTTACTCAATTTCATGGCAATACTGCACGCATAATCGCCGTGCTCGGGATCACGCGGATACTCCACCTTTAACGACGTAACATCAGCTTCCGGAAACGCTTTTTGACATGCTTCTTGTAATAAAACCGTCAGCCTGGCTTTTAGCGAATTGGTATCGAGCGGCTGCTCGGCCGGCCTTGGTGGTTGCGGCCGGGTTTCTTGCTGAGATTTTGGTTCTTGCTGTGGTTTTTCTACCGCCATATCTTCCGATGACTTTGGCTTTTGCGTATCCTTTTGCGTATCACTTGAGGAAGATTCGGGCGTTTTCGCGGCATCATCCTTATATTGACTTGGCACATATTCAGACAACCCCACGACACCCAAATCCTTTTCTTTACGAGGTGCCTGAATAACATCTTCTTCAAATTCTCCGCCATGACAATATCGTTGAATCATAAGCGCCATCTCGTGCATTTTCTCTTCCAGCTGCTCTTCTTCCATAATGCCCAAATTTTCAATAATGCATGCCACATTTTCCGTTTCGCGTGTAATCGAGCCGCGCGAAAACTGAATGCTATTCCACTTTTTCGTTAACACTCCGGCCTGATCTTTGTAAAATATCGCACCGTTTTCTTCAACAAGTTCAATATCGCCGTATATGTCATCAAGACTGAAACACATAATGGGCATTTGCCACTTGAGCATACAATAATCACGAATGCGACTCATATTATCTGTAAATGAAATTTCTTTTTGTTTTAAAGCCTTATACAAAATCTGCTCCATTGACGTTTCAAAAGTTTTTGCACTAATGGTTTCAAATATCGAACGCCAATTCGATACTTTAGGAATTTGCTTAGGATTAACATCGCTAAACTCTTTACATATTTGCGCCTGCAATCCATCATATATTTGTGCCAACGCATTTGTTTTCTTTGTATTATCAATGCGTTTGGCAACAACAACACCAAAAGAAAGTGACGGATGGTTCTCGCTGATTTTCTCGCTTACAACAAATTTCATATCAAAAAACGTAAAGGATCCTTGCAAAAGATAGCAAAGAACGTAGAATAAAAAAAGATAAACGTTAACTTACAACAACCCCATGTCCGGGATGATACTATGGCTCATTCTGCTAATCATACTTTCAGGAATGTTTTCCGGGAGTGAGACGGCAATTATTTCTGTTTCAGACGCAAAATTACGCAGTCTCGTCAATGCGAAGGTGCGTGGTGCCAACACCTTAAACATACTTAAAAAAGATCCGCACAGGCTGCTTATTACCATTCTTATCGGTAATAATTTGGTGAATATCGGCGCTTCTGTACTGGCAACGGTTGTTTTCACGCAAGCGTTCGGTTCATCAGGTTTGGGTATCGCTACCGGTGTAATGACGCTGTTCATTCTTATTTTCGGGGAAATCACCCCTAAATCGTTTGCCACAAAATACGCCGTACGTATGTCGCTTATCGCGGCCCGTCCTTTGTATATAATGCAAATACTGTTTTCACCGATTATTTGGTTTTTGGATAAAATTGTTTCGTTTTTGATTAAACTACTGGGAAGCAACATAGTCGAGCAACAAGTAAGTGAAGAAGAAATTAAAGCCATTATCGACATAGGTGCCGAAGAAGGCGGTGGGGACGGTGAAGGAAGCCTCGGCTCCCT
>CAZPFH010000086.1:0-4539 GCA_964585825.1 uncultured Candidatus Peribacteria bacterium | reverse complement strand
ATATAGTAGCGCTTCAAAAAGCAAAAAAGCTTATTTATATGCGAGTAACTCTTCCTCGGGCTGATACTCAAAAAGATAAGGAAAAACAAGTTGAAAAAGATTTTCGTGAAAAGATTGGTGTTATGGATCAGTTTTATCGAAATGTTCATGAAATGAGAGAGCTCTCTCTTGGGTATAGAATTCGTAATTTTATTTTCAACCTTGATGTTGTTTCATTCGAAATAGTTGCTATGAATAAACAAGTTGATTTTTATGTAAGCACGTATCCTGAATTCAAAAATCTTATTGAGAAACAAATTACATCATATTTTCCCAATGCAGATATTCAATACACTAAGCCATATGAACTTTTACCGAAAGGACACAAGATTTTTGCAAGTTATGCCTATTTAAAGCGTGATGGAGCATATCCAATTGTAACGTATAAAAAAATTGAAAACGATCCGTTAAATAATTTAACCAACGTCTTATCCAAATTGGAAGAGAACGATAGAGCTGCTTTCCAGTTTGTTATAAGTCCTCGATCGGATAGATGGAGAAAAAAAGCTGAACGAGTGGGTACGAATTTATTTTTGGGGAAAGGAAATAAAGGGATGCTTTCTAAGATCCCATTGCTGGGGTGGATTTTTACCGCCTTTAAAGCATTGCTTTTCGGTTACGATAGAGTTAAAAAGGAGATGAGCACAGGAGCTCCGGAAGGGAGCCAATACGTGCGCATGCTTCAAACAAAAGAAGAAATAGCAAAGCAAATTGGTGAGAAATCAAACCAAGTCGGGTTTGATACTGTTTTGCGAATTATCGCAACCTCACCAACAAAAAACAGAGCATACAATATTGTGAATAATATGATTTTGGCATTAAATCTTTTTAAAAATGCAGCATCAAACTGGTTTCAAACACGCCGTATGATACCAATAGATTCAATCAACGGTAAACTTATGATGCATACATTCAGAAATAGATTGCAAGCGTTTAGACTTCTCCCGTTTATTTGGGAAAAAAACTCATTGCTTGTTCCGGAGGAATTGGCGGGCATGTATCATTTTCCAAACAGTAGATATAATTATTCGCCAACAATTAGATGGCTTAAATATAAAGTGGTCCCTGCGCCGGTGGATCTGCCTGAAGAAGGTGTTTATTTGGGTGATAACGTATACCGCGGATTGAAACGAAAAGTGCGTATAATGAAAGATGATCGTACAAGACATCAATATATCATAGGGAAATCCGGTGCAGGTAAGTCTGCGTTTATCAGTTTTATGGCGCGACAAGATATTTGGAATGGCGAAGGGGTTTGCGTGGTTGATCCTCACGGTGATTTGGTTGAAGATGTGTTGACGTACGTGCCAAAAGAGCGGGCTAAAGATGTTATTGTGTTTAATCCTTCCGACCAGGAACGGCCTATGGGGCTTAATATCCTTGAAGCAAAAACGGCGGAAGAGCAGGATCTTGCATCGAGTCAGGCAACGGAAATTTTTATCAAACTGTTCGGTGATGAGATTTTCGGACCTCGAATTCAGCATTATTTTAGAAATGCATGTTTAACGTTAATGGAAGACGAAGAAGAAGGAGCTACATTAATTGATGTGCCTCGTATGTTTGTTGATGACGATTTTATGAAATATAAAGTTGCGAAAGTGCGTAACCCGGTTGTTCGATCATTCTGGGAACATGAATATGCGCATACTGGAGAGCGAGAACGCCAGGAAATGATCCCGTATTTCTCATCAAAGTTTGGTCCTTTTATCACGAACTCCATTATGCGTAATACTATCGGACAAACCAAATCCGCATTTAATTTCAGGGAGGTTATGGATACGGGAAAAATATTATTAATTAATCTTTCCAAAGGTAAGATTGGTGATTTAAATACGCAGCTGCTTGGTCTTGTCGTTGTAGCGCGAATTCAAATGGCAGCCATGAGTAGGGCTGATATGCATGAAGATAAACGTAAAGACTTTTATCTCTATGTGGATGAGTTTCAAAATTTTGCCACGGACAGTTTTTGCTCGATTCTGTCAGAAGCTCGTAAATATCGTCTTGCTTTAATTATGGCCCACCAATACATTAAGCAGCTTGAAAAGAAACAAGATACATCGATTAGAGATGCGGTGTTTGGTAACGTGGGAACGATGATGTCCTTTAAAGTTGGTGCCGATGATGCGCAATACATGGCAAAAGAGTATGCGCCGGTACTTACGGAAGCTGATGTTCTTGGCATTGCAAACTATAAGGCATATATAAAATTGAATATTAACAATACGACATCAAGAGCATTTTCACTTGAAACAATATGGGACACATCAAAACAAAACCAGAAAGTTGCTGAAATTGTAAAACAATATTCGCGTATGAAATACGGTCGAAAACGTGAATTTGTAGATCAGGAAATATCGGCTCGTATTGGTATTGACCTTAATGCAAATGCCTGAGAATCACGAACAATATAAAGATACAATTAAGAATATTCGAATTTTGGTTGGTGGATTGATGATTGCCTTAATTATTGGTGTTGTTGGTTTGGGAGTGGGTATGCGAACGATTCACGATCAGGTGCATAATAAAGATATACAATTGCATTCTATGGCTGAAGAAATCGGTCAATTAAAGGAAGAAAATCATTATCTATATCAACATATTGTGGAGAATAGAGGGATTGTTCATGAAACGTTGGAAGGATTTGAAGATGCATTTTTGGGGACTATTGCGAATGATAAAGAAAAACAGGAAGCGTTGCGCAATCAGTTTGCCCAGGTGAAAGGATCATTAATGGATACCTTGTCTGAACAGGAACAGTCTCTTCATGAGCTGGAACGGAAAAACAGTGAGCTTGTACAAGAAGCGGCGATTCCGGCTCAGCCGGACGAGATAGTAACGGTTTTAATTCTTGGCAAGCATGATTCATTAACCGATACTATTATTGTAGCTGCAATTAATCCCGAAAATGAAACTATAAGCTTGGTAAGTATTCCACGCGATCTTTATGTAAATGGAAGAAAAATAAATAGCATCTATAGTTCTTATGGTATAGAAAAAACAAAACACGATCTCGGTTTAATAACCGGTTTATCGTTTGATAAATATGTTATTTTCAATATGGAGGCTTTTAAGCAAACGATTGATATCCTCGACGGAATAAATTTGTATGTTCATGAAAAAATTCACGATCCCTACTTTCCAACCGAAGAGAACGGATATAATGAATATGTTATCGAGGAAGGGTCTCATCATATGACGGGAGAGCAGGCACTTATGTATGCACGTAGCAGAAAAACAACCAGTGACTTTGATCGAAGTAAACGTCAACAACAGATCGTTCAAGCTTTGCGAGTAAAAATAAAATTATTGAATATACTTGAGGATATCGATAAGGCGGTTGATTTATATGGCGTGGTAAAGCGATACGTGCAAACGGATATTGATGTTTTTGAAGCTTTACATTACCTGCAAAATTATCAAAATTATGCAATTGAGAGCGGAAATGTTATTAGTACGGAAAATATGCTATATGCTTCAAGGACAATGAATGGCCAGTATATTTTACTGCCTAAAAGCGGCGATTATACCGACATACAACGGTCGATATCAACATTGATAAAAAATTGATTTTAGTGCATAATGAGCCTTGATAGGCTTTAATCTTTTTTACCATGCGAAAAGTATTCTCATTATTATTTGTTTTTACATTGATTGCCGGCGGTTGCGGTAATCAGGAGAATACCGTTGTCCCTTCAGATATCGACGTCACGTATTCTAAAGGAAATGCAAACGCTGATGTTGTTGTTACCGCATATAGCGATTACGAATCATCATTTTGCGCTATGTTTGCTTTGCAAATTGTACCTCAATTGCAAGAAGATTATATAGAAACGGGAAAAGTTCAATACGTGTTTAAAGATTATCCTATGCCAAATCATGAATATTCGCAAAAGGCGAGTGAAGCCACTTATTGTGCGGGTGAACAAGATGAAAGCCTTTATTGGCAAATGCATATTGATTTATTTAGCGATCAAGAAAATATAAATTACGAAGATTTAATTTCACTTGCTGAAAAATACGGTTTGAATGTGAATGCTTTTGATACATGTCTTGATACCGATCGATATAAAAATTTAGTATTGCGTAACAGAACAGAGGGGAAAAATCGTGGAGTGACTGCAACGCCGACTATTTTTGTAAACGATCAAAAATTGCTTGGTGTCCAGCCTTATGAAAAAATAAAGAAGGCAATTGAAAAAGAACTGGTTTCAGAGTAATGACGGTGAGTATATCAAGAATATTACCACCATACTTTTTTCAGTTTTAAAAAATAAGCTGTGACGTTTGCTAAAAATGAAAAAAGGGGAGAAATAATAAGTAAAGTGATTATTACCTCAACAGGCTGGGGATTTAACAAATATGAAAACAGCAAAGCTCCGATAACGTAATCCAATTGATCAAATGGTGGCCATGGCTGTCCGCTTTTTATTCCAATTCGTCTTTTGAAAAAACTTTTTACAAGGTCTCCCAGTAATGCCCCGACACTCAGGGTGAATGTTG
>CAZPFH010000085.1:0-4540 GCA_964585825.1 uncultured Candidatus Peribacteria bacterium | reverse complement strand
GGTATTATTTCTAAAAGTGGAAGATATGGCGGCGGTACATTCGCACATAAAGATATCGCATTCGAATTTGCCTCATGGATTTCCCCGGAATTCAAACTCTATTTAATAAAAGAATTTCAAAGGCTTAAAGAAGATGAAAATATAAGATTAAAACTTGATTGGAACATAAAAAGAAGTCTAACTAAAATCAATTACCATATTCATACAGATGCAATTAAAGAAAATCTTATACCGAATAGAATAACAAGCCAGCAGTCTCGACAAATTTACGCAAACGAAGCAGACATTTTAAATAAAGCCCTATTTAATATGACCGCTCAAGAATATTAGAGATTATGCTAACGTAATTCAACTTGTTTGCTTGGCAAATCTAGAATCAATAAATGCAGAATTAATAAGAATGAAGATAAAACAGCCCGAACGATTAATACAACTTAACGAAATTGCGATAATTCAAATACGATCACTTGTAAAAAGTTCAGGAATAAAAAAGCTAAGTTCAAATTACGAGACGAAAACTATTTAGCTGACCATAAGCGAATATTTACAAAGTGTACACAATTGTGTACACGAAAGGTGCTACTTTTTAATTTCACTTAATATGGTTACAAAATTTATCGGTATAAAAAAATTCAGAGGAAACGTAACAAAGCTATTAAAGAATGTGACGATTCAGCAAAAGAAATAATAAGCTACTTAGGCGATTAAACCCCAAAGAACTCCTGTGCGTTCTTCGTGGTAACTTCCTCTATTTCGCTCAATGGTTTCCCTTTTGTGTGTGCTATTTGCTTTGCAACCTCCACAACGTAAGAAGGTTCGTTTGTTCCTCCTCTGTGTTTTTGCGGCGCCAAATAAGGACAATCCGTTTCCACCATCATTGCGTCTAGTGGGCATTCTTCAATAACGTCTCGAAGGTTCTGTGCTTTTGGGTACGTGACATTTCCGGTAAAGGACGTCATATATCCGGCCATCCAAACTTTTCGTGCAAACGAAACATCACTTGAAAAGCAGTGAAACACAACATTTTTTGCACCCAGCTCCTGCAAAATATCCAAAGCATCTTCATCAGCTTCTCTATTGTGAACAATTAACGGCTTATCAAGCTCCATCGCAAGCTTAATATGCTTTTTATACACTCTTTGCTGAACATCTTTCGGGGAATACTCCTTAAAATAATCCAGTCCGGTCTCCCCTATTGCCACAACTTTTTCGTGCCGAGCTAGTTTACGCAATTCTTCCCACATTTGCCCGGTCAACTTTTTTGAATCCTGCGGATGAAGACCAACTGCGGCAAAAACATTCTCGTAATTTTCGGCCAGATCAATCGCTTTTCGGCTGCTTTTTATGTCACAACCTACAACGATCAGCTTTTTCACCCCCTCTTTATCAGCTCGCTTAATAACGTTCTCAACTTCGCCGGAAAGCGGTTTAAACTGGATGTGACAATGAGTATCTATCAACATAAAATCTTTTTAAATTAATCCTGAATTAATGTATCATTACTGAGCATTTAATAAAAGTAATGAAAGCATCGATATTAATCGTACATTTCGGCGATTTCAAACCTACTGCAAAATGTATTTCTTCCGTTTATAAAACTTCTAAAAAAGTTAAAGATTTCGAAGTAATTGTTGTTGATAACAATAAACAAGACCATGCGCGAAAAAAACTCACAAAGAAATTTCCCCGCCTCACTTATATTAAATCCAAAAAAAACAATTATTGCCACTCGCTTAATGTCGGAACAAAAAAAGCAAATAGTGACATTATTGTTATTCTCAATCCCGACACCATTGTAAGACCCGGCTGGTTATCACATATTCTTGCGCCGTTTAAAGACAAAAAAATCGGCGGAGTTTCATCAAAAGTGCTGTTTCGAAAAAGTAAAAAAATTAATTCCCTCGGTATTGAAGAAATTGATGATTTTTATTATCGCGATATCGGTATGAACGAGGAAGATTACCCGAATATGAAAAAGCGAACCATTGATTATGCCAGCGGAGCTTCTGTTGCCTATCGTAAAAAAGCATTGCAAGAGTGCGGCATGTTTGATGAAGATTTCGTTATGTATGTGGAAGATGTCGACATGGGTATGAAGATGAAAAAAAACGGATGGAAACTTATCCTTAATCCCAAAAGCACCGTTCTGCATGAATTTCACGGTACCGGAAGCAGCGATAAAGATCTTCCGTGGTATTTTTGCAACAGAAATCGTTTTCTGATTATTGCAAAACATCATCCGGATGAATTTGCCGAACAAATAGAAAACGCGCACCCCTACATTAACAAACAATTCGACTATCTTTATGATTTTGTAAGAGCCGGCATTTATAAACTGATTACAACGCATCCCGAATCAACAATTAAAAAAGTGCTTCCCGATATTCTGAAAACGCTGGTTGCCATATACCCGTTCGATCGTGTTCAGAACATGCTCAATGAAATTGAACTGGGCATGGAGTTAAGAAAGCCAACCGTATGCCTGTACGATCACGCACTTCATTTTATTGGCGGCGGACAAAAATACGGATGTACCATCGCCGAATGCCTGCAGGAAACCTATGACGTAACCTTGTTAAGCAACAAGCCCGTTACCCGCTCGAAACTGGAAAAATGGTATGATTTGGATCTTAAAAAGTGCACTGTTCAAACCATTCCCCTTTCGATTAATAAAAAAGATTCCATTATTAATCCGAGCCTGGCAAACAGCATGAAAAAGAATCCTTTCTCCGTTGTTGAAGATGAAGTATTGCAACACGACATAGCAATTAACGTTAATATGGTTCCTCATGTAAACGCTCTTGCACTTAAAAATATTTTTTTCTGTCACTTTCCCGACAGCCCCCGGGCGAATTTCTTTTATCCGCCAAACTATGAAACGGTTGTAACCAATTCACGCTATACGACAACGTGGCTGAAAAAACGATGGGATATGACTGCAGATACAATTATCTATCCTCCCGTGGATATGAAATATAATCGCTCAATCAAGAAACAACCTATAATTCTATCCGTGAGTCGATTTGAAACAACAGGGTCCAAAAAACAGCTGGAAATGGCCCGGGCGTTTTGGCACCTATACAAAAAACATCCGAAACTGCTTGATGGATGGAAGCTGATACTGGCCGGCGGCAGTGATAAGAAAAACACCTATTTAAAACGGGTTAAAAATTTTATTAAATCTCATCCGGGGCCTATTGAAATACGGGAAAACGTGAGCAACAAAGGACTTAAAAAACTGTATGCACAGGCGGAAATCTTTTGGCATGCATGCGGTTTGGATCAAAACGAGAATAAAAATCCTCACCTTATCGAACATTTCGGTATGACCACGGTCGAAGCGATGCAAAACAAATGTGCGCCGATTGTCATTAACGGCGGCGGACAAAAAGAAATAATCACACATAAGAAAAACGGCTTTACCTTTAATACCACAAAACAATTAAAACGGTATACGAAAAAACTCATTAAAAACAAAAGCAAACGCAAGGAAATACAGCGCGCGGCATATAACCGAAGCAAAGATTTCAGCAAAAAGAAGTTTCAAAACACAGTAAAGAAGCTTGTGAACAAGCACTACCGTTCAATAAAAAGCGATAACCCTATCATTCCCGAAGCGCACGAAATTACTTTTTACGACGTTTAAGTGTTTTTACTTCTTTTTCAAGTTTTTCGAGATAATCAATCACTTCATTGTTGAATTTTTCTTGTCTCGCGATAATTTCCCCTATGAAATATTCGGTTTCGTAATAGAATTTACCCTTTGCACGATCAATAAATCGTCCGAATATTTTGCGAGGTGATTTAAAACGCCGATAGTGGGCAACCAAATCGGCATGATCTTTTAATAATTGTTTATGATGCGATTGCCGAGCTTGTTTTTTATGTAACGCACAGACATCACTCGATATATTCTCAAGCAACTTTAAAATGCGTTTCTTTTTGGTATCTGATAAACTGTTCATGGCATTATATTACACGCTAACATCGCATATGAAAATAGGTTTCGATATTACCGCCCTGAGTATGCCCCGTACCGGTATAGGACAATACCAGTACAATCTTTTGCAAACGCTCTTTAAGATCGACCGGAAAAATAACTATCATTTGTATGCGTTCAACCTCCGTGATAACGCAAAGTACGCAGATTTAAACTTTAAGACTCCCCACCAAAACGTTTCGATGAAGGCGCACACTATCCCCCAGCGTTTAATTACCGCGTGGTGGCTTGCGGTTCGCTATCCGTATCTTGAACATATAACCGAGCCGTGCGATGTGTATCAAATATCGGAAATCTGCCAGCAACCCACAAAGAAAAAAACCGTCGCCTTTATTCACGACCTGACAACTATTCATTTCCCGAACTATCATATTGCAAAAAATAAACTTCTGTATCACTTTCGATTTAAAAATATAAAAAAACATGCTGATGCTGTACTTACCAATTCGAAGCACACCAAAGAAGATATTATTAAACATTTGGGGATCCCGGCTAACAAAATACATGTGACATATTTTGGCACACACGAGCGATTTAAGC
>CAZPFH010000084.1:0-4566 GCA_964585825.1 uncultured Candidatus Peribacteria bacterium | reverse complement strand
CCATATTATTATATATTGTTTTTATATATAATTATATATTCATATCCCATCGCAATTTTAAAAATTTTACCATGGCTACTGATATTCAAGGATTGGCTGCCAATGGCACTACAGGCGTGTCTATGGGTTTGATTGCTGAAATCACTTCAGGAAAAGAACCCATGTTACGTAGTCCAGGCGTACTTCGCCCTGGAGATGATTTGTATTACACAAAAGAAAATTCTATGGTCCAACTACCCGAACTTCGGGTGAAAACAGGAACTGATGAAATTAGTGCTCAAAACAAATACATGGGTAGTCAGACAAGTTTTATTCTTCCATCTGAACGATTCATCTATGGACCTGTTTTTGCACAGTTTGTAATTCCGGAAGGAAATAGCAATAATTACGATGGTGGCAACCCGGATGAAATTCTTATGGTTCCCCATGGTTGGGGGTTCAACTGCATTGAAAGTATTGAGTACACATTGGGAAGAACCAGTGCGACCAATCTTAGCATATCAGGATATGGAAATTTCATGGCCGCCATGATATATTCCCCCAATGAAGAAACCCGAGAAATAATCATGAAGTCTGCCGGACGTGAATATGCCGTCAATTCTACTGTAACTGAGAACCCATTTGAGGATAACGGCTTAAAAGTTTATGCTGTAGACAAGGGTATGAGGACTGCTATTGTACCCATCCATATACCTTTTTCAGTCATCAAACAAAAAATTCCTTTTGATGCCAGCACACTGGACACTCCTATCAAAATCACCATTCGCACAAAGAATGTAAGTGATTGGTGGAGTGGGTATACAAACCGCATTAAGAATCCTCAATTTGAGGAAATGAATCTTGTTTACAAATCTGCAGAATTAAGTAACAAATCTCTCGGCTTGGGTGAATTGGTAAAAAACAATTCGTTAGGGAGATGGTTGGGATACCCATATCAAGTACACACCGAAGATGAAATCACGACACAAGTTTCACTGGTCAATGCTGGGCAAAATCCAATTTCACCAATTAAAGTGGATTTGAAAAATTTCATCAATGGTGACTTGACTGCCATTGCCGTTATGTTCATTCGCGATATTGATCACGGTACAAGTATTGACCAGAAAAAGCGAGTTGTCACACCGGCATTAAATTTTGCCGATTGGGGTACATCATTACAACTCCGCAAACAGTCTTGCTTAGGTATTCCTGTGCGAGACTTAAAAATTTTCCTCAACAACAATCGTTTGGCCGTATATGATTTGGCCAACTCAAACGAAATGTTCAATACATCCATTTATGATGGAAGCTATCGTGGACCCAATGTCCAGGTAATGAAGAATGTTATCAACAGCGTTGCCCTTGGTGGGAAGGGTGCTCAAACCGGCATTTCATTCAAAGATATTGTTACGGGTGATAACACCTCATCTTTCCAAAGTCATATCTACACTCATTTTTTCACCCCCAAAAACTGTTTTGAGGACGAAGGAGAAATGCAGAACACACTTCGATTTCCTCAGAATCAGATGCGACTGGAGTTTTCAATCCCCCAGGAATTAGGATTGGGCACGGCTGATTTGAGTGCGGAAGGAAATGGTACTTATAAGATGCATTTCCCTAACCAAGTGGAAAGTACAAGCACCCCCAGTGAAACCATTCACATTAAAGTCATCCAATTTTATAATGGAGTATGGACAATTGAAAACGGAGCGACAAAACTTTACACATAATTTTTTTTATTAATAATTTGTTAATTTAAAAAATAAAACGATTTTTCCATTTGATACATCCGCCATGGAAGCCAATCGATTTTTATCGTCTACAATCTGTATGTCCACACTCGGCACTCCTTTTCGGTTATCCAACTCCAACACGAAATGCCCATAAGTTGGGTAGAATTGATGCTTGAACATATTTCCATAGCGATAAAAATCAGGCATAGGAGGGTTTAATCGAGTGCCGGGATCAACAGCCTTTTCTTTAAGATATAATTCCTGATCTATAAGTATAAACTGGTCATATCCCTGTTGCGCACTCTCAATAAAAATTACGCCAATGGCTCTACCATCAACACCAATGGCCGCATTTTTCACACCCCGGGTTAGTTGCCGACTTAGTATCGTATAATAGTTAGAAGCAATCATTGTAGCAGGAGATGGTCCTCTGTATATGACTTCATTTGTTTTCGTATTCAACACTGTTTTAGGCGCCCCATAATTCCTTATTTCGGGTTGAAACACACTCATTCCATGAAGTGGATTTCCATAGGTGAAAAACGTGCAATCCCTGAAAGTCAACTTCATATCCACTGTGCTCCCACCACTATTTACTTTAAATTTTTCCACTTCCATTATCAACCCTATTAACCCACTGTTTCGCTCCAAAGATTCATAACTAGGAGCATTGTAATCGTCATAAAGAATTCTTAACGGTCTTATAGGTGTATCCGTAACTGGATTCATAATCTCATCACTTGGAAGCAAATTTCCAAATTCTCTTATTTTTTGTTGGAAAACATCTACTAGATTGTCAGTTAAATTTATCATTGTATAATACCCCACAGGAATATCAATATTGATTTCCCCAGAGACATCTTCATAATCATTCCCTGGGCCTGCATCAAACTCTACGAAAAGCTTTAAATTGTTGTTATATTCTGTAATATTGTTGAACGCAAAACTACTAGACACCCCCACTAAACTTGCCTGGGAAGAACTTGTAATCTGTGGAATTTCTTGCTCAAAATTATTCAGTTTCCCAAATCCACCACGATTATCTGAATCAATAACCATCAATGAAGAACTAGGTTGGTGAACAACCGATTCATTGTAATAATCATCTTCATTACGACCACGCTTGAGTCCTTCAAAAAGAGGCATTTTTTCTTTTTTTATTCTTTCCAATCAACTAACCAACTCAAATCAAAATAACAACTAAATCAATAAATTTTTAAAATGGAGGAAATAAAATTTATTTTCATTTCTTTAACCCATGAGCGCTTTGTTTGCCAATCCTTGAAGAATCTTAGAAGTAGACTTCCCAGCAACCGGGTCAAACCCCGCTGCCAGCTTGCCCGTATTCTTCAATGCTTGCAGAGCCACATCCTGAGCACTCACATTGCCCGATAATAAATCCGAAATAGCTTTGTCACTGATCTTACCAAACCCCGCCTTATTCTTCTTCACAAACTTCTTGCCCTTACCGAACCCCTTCTTGGCCGTCTTCTTCAACTTCGATGAGAAGTTACGGCGACGGGCTCCTTTTCGTCTAGCCATGTTTTAATTTTTAAACAATCTAAATTTTTACCAATTTAGGAAAAATTAAAAAATGAACGATATTGTTTTTACATTTTTATTTATTTTTATTGTTGTATTGATCAATGAGTTCTCTTAATGAAAATACTTTTCTCTTCTGATTTACATACACCACTTCATGATCTAAATTATTAATAATAAACGCCCGCCCTTTTCCCTCAATGACATAATGCTTATAAAAATTTAGTTTGTCCGCATAAGTCCATTCCTGCGGCAAATGTGCGCCCAAGAATAACTTGATCGTATGTTCTTCACCTTCACCAAAACTATTCAGTAAAAAAATAAAACTGGCGTTGGAACGAATATTGGGTCCGATAAGTTTGTGATATTGTAAACTAATCATCCCAGAAATATTACTGTTCCGATCCGTCATCACCAAACTTTCAATGGTGCGTTTATGTCTCACATTCAAAACGTCATCGTAAAAAAACATATAATTATACTTATTTTTCGCCTTCGCATTCGTCATCTTCGCCATGTCTAACAACCGCGGGTTATGCCCGTTCCCGCTCATCATCATATCTTTACTGAGTTTAGCCAAAGGTTTTGCATTGGGAGAATGAGTGAGAATTGTGCGTATAGGCTTTCGGTCCTTCTTTGATCCACGCCCATTGTTTTTATAATCTTCATCAAAAACAGTGTCCATAATATATCGAGCCAACGTGGTCTTCCCCGAACGACTCGATCCTAATAAAAGTATGGATGCTCCGCCATCATCAGGAAAAGATGATTTAAGGTATTCGTCCAGTTTCATTTTTCTAATTTATAATTGATTTAAATTTTTTCACCGTTGGAATTTATTAAAAATGGAGGACTATATTGCAGCAAAAATCGGGTTTGATTTGCAACCCCCTACAAAAAGAAATATCAAAGATAGCGGATATTTTGAAGGTAAGAGTAAAGAAATGGATATCGATACAAAACAACGTATCAATCGCACCCACGCCAAAGCACCCACTGGCTCAGGAAAATCAAGCAAGAATGCTAAACCTGCCCGTAAAGACGTGATGGGTGTCATGCAAGAATTGCTAGACCAAGACGATCCCATGGAGTTAAACAATCCAGCACAGAGAAAAAGAAGGCGGAAAAACTAAATTTTATTCTGTATTTTGAATAAAGTCCAATTCATTATCATAAAAATTGAACGCCAGCTTTTCCTCGTAATCCCGCATGTAATCATCCCAGAGTTCACACGATGAAGGTTCCTCAGCCTTGCTATTTCGAGTTAGAATTTCGTAAGTGATCACCCCGTAACATAGCATAATCTTCAGGT
>CAZPFH010000083.1:1838-4571 GCA_964585825.1 uncultured Candidatus Peribacteria bacterium | reverse complement strand
GATTGAGTGTCTGCCGCCATAAGAGCAACAAAGTCTTCAGGTTTATTACTGCTAAGAACTTTGGAATGTTTGATGACATCGTCCAGATTTTTTGTTGTACTATGAGGCTGAGCAATGACAAATGCGAAAATTGAAATTGAGGCGAAAAGAGCTATAACAACAAAGATTTTCATAGCTCTGGATGATAGTTTTTTCATAGAAAAAAAGTTATAAAGACAACTATAGTTTATAGCAGATTCACCCTCCCTTCACAAATGCTCCCCACGCAGTTACAATAAAAGCCCTCTACGATAAAACATTTATGAGTACAACATACGCACATATCTGCCCGAAGCGGAGAATGCCTCAAGGATTACAAATCCTTACATATGAAATCCCTGAAGCAATAAAGAAAAAAATAACAATAGGAAGCTTTGTTGCAATTCCGCTCCGAGGAAAATCAACAGAGGGAGTTGTTATTGATGTAACGCAAAAAAAACCATCATATACTACGAAAAAAATAATAAGTCCGGTACTGGAGACCCCTCTTCTTAAATCATGGCAAGTTACTCTTGCACAATGGATCGCCGATTACTATAAAGCCCCATTTCAAAAAACACTTTCACTCTTTCTTCCACCAAAATTATATAAAAATCAGACATTTGAGCGAATACCCGATCTGAAAATAGCTCATAAACATAATCTGTCTGACGCGCAAAAGGAAGCTTTTAATAAAATAAACAAATCATCGAAAAAGACCATTGTTCTTCGAGGAGTTACCGGATCTGGAAAAACAGAACTATATTTACACCTTGTGGAACAATCTATGAAAGAAGGTAAGCAAAGCCTGATTATCGTTCCCGAAATATCATTAACACCACAGACAGTCCACTATTTCCAACGCATTTTTGGTGATAAGGTTGCCATTTTGCATAGTCGATTAACACGAAAACAAAAATCTCTTGAATGGCTCAAGATATATCAAAAAAAAACACCAATCATTATAGGACCGCGCTCAGCTCTTTTTGCTCCTGTCAGTACAATCGACTTTATTATTCTGGATGAAGAACATGAATTTTCTTATAAGCAAGATCAAACACCACGATATCACACCAGGACCGTTGCAAAAAAAATGGCGGAATTAACAGGAGCACGCGTTCTGCTGGGGAGTGCCACTCCGGCGGTATCAACATATTACCATGCTGTTAAAGGTGACTATGAATTGGTAGAGTTAAAAGAGCGCGTAGGACAAATAGCTCTTCCACCGGTTGAAATAATTGATCTTCGAGAAGAATTCAAAAAACAAAATTACTCAATCTTAAGTGACCGACTTCAAGAAGAATTAACAAAAACATTGCAAAACAAAAAACAAGCCATACTATTTCTTAATAAACGAGGATCGGCATCAGCGCTTGTATGCAGAGAATGCGGATACACGGAAAAATGTGAAGCATGTGACGTACCAATGACCTATCACACATCACTGCCGCAACAAAAAACATTTAATCCTTCACTTATTTGTCATCATTGTGGCGCAATTAAAACAATCCCGCTAACCTGCCCTCATTGCCACAGCCATTCAATTAAATATATTGGCGCCGGCACACAAAAAGTTGAAGAAGAAGTTAAGAAGCTTTTTCCACAAGCCCATATTGCACGCGTTGATAGAGACACCGTTTCAAAACGAGGATCGTTTGACACAATATACAATAAACTTAAAAAAGGCGAACTAGATATTCTCATAGGAACGCAAATGATTGGCAAAGGTCTGCACTTCCCTCAAGTTAATCTTGTGGGCGTTATTCTTGCCGATATAGGATTGCATTTCCCCGATTTTCGAAGCTCCGAACGAACATTTCAATTACTCACACAAGTTGCGGGTAGAGCCGGACGGATTGATGAAGCAAGTAATGTTATTATTCAAACCTATATGCCTGAAAATTATGCAATACAATATGCGCAAAATCATGATTACGTGAATTTATTCAAACAAGAAATAAATCAAAGAAAAACCTTTTCGTATCCCCCGTTCTCTTCACTTATAAAACTGACGTTTGTTCATGAAAACGAAATAAAAGCAAAAAATGAATCCCATAAACTCTATGAAACATTAAAGAAAAAAAACACGGGAGAATATGTGATAAATGAGTACCCCGCACTTATATATAAAATGCATAACAAATATCGTTGGCATATTTTAATCCAGGGAGAAAGCCCAAAAAAACTATTGGAAGGAGTTTCTTTCCCCCCGTCATGCAGAATCGATGTAGACCCTATATCAACCGGTTAACGATCAAGAGACAATGATTCTATTTTGGATGAAATATCCTTATACGACCGTGGCTCGACAATAATAATGTTAACATCTTTTTTCTCAAATAATTTAATAAAATTTACCGGATCGACAAATTCTTTTATTTCTTCTTGCCCCTCTTTTTCAAGATGATCTCCGCCTGCAATAATCGCCAAACACGATTGACCGGTTGTATTCATAGTACGTATAACGGCATCTGCCATATAACGAGATCTTTTCATATTTAAACGCAAAGCTTCAAGTGCCTTATCACGTTTTAATAACCTATAAATCTTTTTTAAAAGACGAGTATTATCATACCCGAAGCTATTAACCTTCTCGTCAAAATAATTTTCCAGCATAATAAAAGCATAATGTGCTTGTCCGAATCCGCGATCGTGCAGCTGACTCTTTGTTACTTCCCCGGGATCAAATCCTTCACCGCCAAGGTGTTCCAAGCC
>CAZPFH010000083.1:0-1828 GCA_964585825.1 uncultured Candidatus Peribacteria bacterium | reverse complement strand
ATTAATAAATTTTTTTCCAATCATAAACAATTCGTCATGCAACACTTCAATATCTTTACGAAACTGAGGAAAAGACCCCGACTGATGAATCATTTTCATTGCAATAACAGTTTTTTCATATGGCATACCCTCCGTTTTATACACGACACTCCCATGTGGATCGATAATATTATCTATATCGTAGCTGCATACTTCTTTTTTTTCTTTAACAGAAGATTGCTCGGAAAGCGTTGTCTTTTTTTCTACCGTATCGGAAGGTGAAATAAGGGCAGCCGCGAAACATGCCCCCGCCAATTGTATAAAGGTTCTTCTTTCCATATCAATAAACGTAATAAGGAGAGTTATTCTATGAGAAAACAATCAACAGGTCAAATCAAGTTGGCATAATTGCTAATCTTCAGTATAATTTCCCCGATACTTAACGCAAATCATGAAACGAATACTTTCGGGTGTACAACCAAGTGGCAATCCCCATCTTGGCAATTATTTTGGTGCGATGAGACATCATATCCAGATGCAGGAAGATTATGAAAGTTTTATATTCATTGCCGATTATCACGCGTTAACAACCGTTAAAGATCCCGAAAAGATGAAGAGATCAACTCTTCATTTGGTGCTGGACTACCTTGCACTTGGGCTCGATCCGGAGAAAACGGTATTTTTTAAACAAAGTGATATCTATGAGCATACACAACTTAAATGGATTTTAGATTGTGTTACCCCTCACGGCCTTCTTGAAAGAGCACACGCATGGAAAGATGCTCTTGCAAAAGGCAAAAAAGAACCAACTGCGGGACTTTTTGGGTACCCGGTATTGATGGCTGCGGATATATTACTCTACAATCCCGACCTTGTTCCTGTAGGTAAAGATCAAAAACAACATGTGGAAATTGCACGTGACATTGCTTCAAAATTCAATATCGCCTTTGGTGAAACATTGTCTATGCCAAAGCCGTATATCCCAAAACAATCAGCATTAATTAAAGGAACCGACGGTCAAAAAATGAGTAAAAGTTACGGCAATGTTATTGAAATTTTCGCAGATGAAAAAACTCTCAAAAAACAAGTAATGAGTATACAAACAGATTCGACACCGCTTGAAGAACCAAAAGATACAAAAACGTGCAATGTTTTTTATCTATACAGCCTGTTTGCCGACAAAGATGAAATAAAAGCACTCAAAAAACAATATGAAGAGGGGGGTTTTGGCTATGGAGAAGCAAAGAAACTTCTTCTTGCAAAATTAATAGATTTTTTCAGTCCATATCGCAAAAAAAGAATTGAACTTGCAAACAATTTGGACTACATTAATAAAGTGTTGGAAGAAGGAGCAAAAAAAGCAAAAGAAGAAGCTGAGAAAACAATGAGCAAAGTACGAAAAGCAGTCGGTTACGTTAATAAATTCGCTTAAATCTATCTATGCCCACCAAATACATATTTGTTACAGGAGGTGTATGCAGCTCGCTTGGGAAAGGAATCGCCAGCGCATCAATCGGCACTCTTCTCAAAACATCCGGTTTTCGAGTATTTACACAAAAACTCGATCCATATATTAATGTAGACCCGGGGACAATGAGCCCCTTTCAACATGGAGAAGTATTTGTAACAAACGACGGAGCTGAAACCGATCTTGATCTAGGACACTACGAACGGTTCATAGACGTAAATCTTTCACAACAATCATCGGTTAGTACGGGTAAAATTTATTCTCAAGTGATTGCAAATGAGCGAAAAGGAACATATCTTGGCGGAACTATACAAATCATTCCACATATCACAAACGAAATTAAACGAAGAATTAAAGAGGCTGCTAAAAAAAGCAGAGCGG
>CAZPFH010000082.1:0-4581 GCA_964585825.1 uncultured Candidatus Peribacteria bacterium | reverse complement strand
GAGTTAACTACCCTACCTCTTGCTTCATGTTCTTGTTCAGGCTTAAGGTCGGGTATTTGCTTAATTTTCTTGTCAACTTCTTTATCCGAAATTTCAATCTTTTCTTTTTCCATTATTTCGTTCAATCCAAATCTTAATGTTAATCGTTTAATTGCTTCTTTTTTCATTTCTTCTCGAATCTCTTCTTCGGTTTTCTTTGTATATTGCAGGTATTGATCGAATGAAAGCCCTTTAGCTTGCATATCTTGCTTCATTTGTTGAATCATGTATTCCACTTCTTCATTAATCAACAAGTCTGAAAAATCTGTCTTTGTTACTTTGAGAAATTTTTCAAGCAACTGCTGCTCCGCATTCTTTTTTTCTTCGGACTGCTTATATTCCTTTAAATCAGCCTTAACGTTTTTTCTAAATTCATCGATTGGCGTCTTTTTGCCGCTGATCTTTTCAATAAACGCTTCGTCTATTTCAGGAAGCTCCGGTTCTTCAACTTTATTGATTTTAACATGGAACTGTACCTTTTTATTCTGAAAACTCTTTTTATGATAATCTTTGGGAAACGTTAGCGGAAAGTCCTTTTCCTCGCCTGTTTTCATACCGATAAGCGCATCTTCAAAACCGGGAACCATCATTTTTTCTCCAATAATCAACGGATGGTTTTTACTCTGCGTCCCTTCAAGCGGCGCTCCCCCTTCATCTTTACCTTCAAAATCTATCTCAACCTTATCCCCTTCTTTTACCCCTCGCAGTACTTGTTTCCATTTAATAAACTGTTTTTGAACATTTTTAAGCGCTTCATCAACATCCTTTTCCTTCACTTCAACCTCTTTGGGCTTTACCTTGACCTTTTCATATCCATCCACTTTGATTTCAGGATACACCGGCGCGGTAACTTTTAAAGAAACAGGGTCCTTTGAAAGGATATCAACACGTGGTCTTGAAATAACCTGTAATTTTTCTTTCTTAATAATATCGGTCAAAATACGCGGAATTGCAGTATCAAGGGCATGATTTAATACCATATCTTTTCCTACATGTTCAACAAGAACATCATAAGGGATCTTTCCGGACCTAAAACCGTCTATTTTTACTTCTTTTGAAAGCACTTTGGCAGCTTCCTCCATATCACGTTTAAACTCATCCTCGGAAAAAGTAACCGTGATTTCCACTTCCGCTTTTGGGAGTTTTTTGACATTGGTTTCCATATATACGTGTTAATTCTAGTTCTACGCGCGCTATGCTACCCGAAAAGCGCCAAGTTATCAATGATTATTGCAAAAAGTGCGATTTTTTGGTAAAATAAAAGGAATTATTTACGAATACTATGAAAAAAATAAAAAAACATATACTTTTCGAAAACAGATTCATCTTTTACAAACGAAAAGAAGGAAACACCTGGGAAGAGGAAACGCGTGATGAAAGAGGCATGGGAATGGCAGAAAGTGTTATTTCCGAATTTGAACAATACTACAGACCAAACAATCTTGAAGTAGAAGGAGATCATCCGGATGAAATTATTCACGGTGTGCGCGACCGCATGATGCAGGGACCGCTTGGAGCAACGAACATTTTGAGCGGAGGAAGTATTCTGGAAAGACGTGTTTATGAAGAACTTCAAAGAAAAGCCCAAAACGCACCACGGCTTTATAGGCAGATGTTAAACGAAGAAATTCGCAACGGCGCCAATCCTCTTGAAGTTTCTCGAGAACTGTTTACGTACGATATTGAAAATGGAGGATCATATAATGACCTGCTTACCACACTGCAAGCTGACATCATGGGGCTTGGATATATAGGTCCACAAACGTTTGTAGACAGCCAGAATCCGCCTCGGCGAATAAATCTTGCTAATCCCAATCAGGTTAATGTTTTTGATAGAGCTACCGGTGCCCCCGGTGCTTCAGGGAATCTATCAGTAACTATTAGATGGCATCAGGAAGATCTTACTTCAATTAGAAGTAAACTGGAACAAGCCGGGATGTGGAACGACTTTTCGAGACAGGAAAATGCTCGTGAATTCATACATTTAAAATTCAGGCAGACTCTTATTGAACGTACTCTCTGGAAAGAAAAAACAAAACTTAGTAAAAATAAATTTGATCCTCAAAGACTAAAATATTGGCTTGAAGATGACCTTCATCAAAGAGCGTTAGACGATAACCAATATCAAGAATGGTATAAGGGATGGAGAAGCAGCACTCCAAATGTAGCAGATTTAACAAATGAAGAAAGAAACGAACTTGCAAGACAGCAACGTGAAGCAAGAGAAAGGCAATATGATAACTGTCTTGAGGCAAAGCTTAAGAAAATCCTTACACCGGGGCAATTAGAAAATATGTCCGAGTCGCTGGAAACACGCACCATGCTCGCCTATCTTTTTTACAAAATGAATAATGATGAAGATCGCGAGAATGTTGAAAACATGATAGATGAAATGGCCGGCGTTGATTACGACGTAAATATAAACACACTTGATTCGGTTTCGGAAAGAATAGACAATTTTATAAAGGATATGGAACCGAAAATGGAGGCGAGAAAGACAAAGTCTGATGAAAGTAAAGATTTACAAACGGAAATTACAAGTTTAACAAGTAAGGAAGCAAAAATTGCCAGAAGTATAGCGGCCGACAAAGGAAATCTGACCAAAATAAGAAAAAACATGATGGCTCCAACTCTTAATCAAAGACAAATTCCGGCAATTAAAGCTCAAGCGGAAATCCTGGTTAAACAAATAGATTTAAAGGAAAAACGAAAGACCGGAATAGAAGAAAAAATTGCGACTCTAAAAAAGAAAAAGACGACAATAGACGCAGAGCTTGCAAAAATGGAAACTGAATTAATGAGAGAGTTGCGAGTCTTTGGAAAGTTTATTGAGGAAAATGCCGCAAATACCAATCTCGGGGGTGGGGTAAATAAAAATATAACTGCCTTGAATAAAAGCATAGGAAGTATTAAAGATTGTAACGATCTAGAGAACTTTATAACCGATGCTACCAAAATCAAAGAAGTCGAAGATGTTATTGAAGAAACTAAAAAACGAAAAACTTACTTCGAAAACCTTCAAAAAAACCGCCCGGGGGCGGCCGAAAAAATGGATTCGCGTGGGCTTTTATACAAGCTTGTTAAACGAGATATTGAGCTCAAAGGGGCAACTGCAGATCCGCTTGTTGAAGAAGAATCTCTTATTACAACCAATATTTTGATTGCACAGGCACGAAATCAGGAAATATTCGGGAATGTTAATCAAAGTATTGCCCGAAGAATTGAACAGGGAGACTGGGTAAATGCGGATGAATGGATTGCTTCTCATCTTTTCTTCTCCCCTATTATGACGGCTTCGGAAGCTATTGAACATGTATGTGATACCGATAGCGATCTGAACAAGCTAGACAGGCTGAATATTAATTCTACTCCTGCCGATATGATCCGTATTATGCAGGAAAACAGAATGGTATCGGCAGTGAAGCTTCGTGATTTACAAAAGAAATTAAGTGAGCTTCTCAGAGGAGTTGAAGTTAACGGGAAACGAGTCAGAATTCGTGACGATGAAGCCTATTTAATTGAAAAATTTATTAATAATTTAGTTATTGTTGAATCCAGATTGAATGCCGAAGAACGTATACAAGACGTTGCGGAAGGATTCTACGATACTTCAAAAAACCGGGAACAACAGGTGTTGCAAATGCTTCAACAACAAACTGCAGACAGCGTTGATGCCGATGAAAGAATAGCTGAAAATCTGGAAAGTCACGACACTGCATTTAAACGTTTCTTCCTTAAATCAGAGCTTAAAAGAGAGTATCAAGACGCAATGGAACAATACGAAGGCTTACCTGATGAAGAGGTTGAAGAAGAGCTGCGAAGACGAGGCCTGACAGCTCGCGTGCGCTCACGTGGAATATTCTCATTACGAGCAGCGAGATTCTGGAAGAAAGCCGGAATGGGATTCTTAAAATACAACCCCCTGTCATTAGTCGGATATGGACTTTACAAGGGAACTAAATGGTTTGGCGGATATGCTAAAAGTATTATATGGACAGATACAGCGCAGGAAAGAGCTAAGAAAGTACGTGAGCGTTATAAAGGAGCGGTAATTGAACCGGTTACAACCGGACTTATAGCCTGGCCGTTAGCACTTGGTTCTTACGTTATAAGCAGGCCTAAAACCTGGATGAGAAAAATCTCTGACTGGGCATCTAGAAAAACAAATTAGCAATCTTAACACCTATACCAATGTTTACTTTCGAAAATTACAGTCCTCAGGCGTTCGTTGAATACGTTATGGACAAAATGAATCTCAATGATGCAAAACCTGAGGTTAAGAAGAAAATTGAAAAAGAGATTGTTAAAACGCTCGGGCACCGCATCATTACTTCTGTTATCAACTCGATGTCAGAGGAAGATATGATGAAATACGAAATTCTTCGTGATGCAAATCCAAACTGGAGCAAATATGAAGTACTTTTTGGGCTTATTGATGAAATGCCAACCCTTCACGAAGTAATGATAAAAGGCATTAATGACCTTGCACAAGAGCTTATTTACGACACGAACCGGCTTGACAAAGCCCTTGTAAAATCAAAA
>CAZPFH010000081.1:0-4600 GCA_964585825.1 uncultured Candidatus Peribacteria bacterium | reverse complement strand
ATTTTATATAAATTGTAAAACAACCTGCATACATTAGGTAACTTCAACCTTTAAAAGCGAATAAATTCAAAAAGAGCGGTAGAGATTTATATGGAAATTAGCTATACTGACTCTGCTTTTTTGCGTATACACAATTATATTTAACACTTTAAGCACTCATGTCACTTTATAATGCACGGAAAGCCGAAGAAAAATGGCAAAAAAAATGGAAGGAAATGTATTTATATAAAACGGATCTCAGCGATAAAGACAGAAAAAAATATTATAACTTGGTTATGTTCCCCTACCCTTCGGGAGACAAATTGCATATTGGACATTGGTACAACTTTGCCCCGTCTGATTCTTGGGGACGATATAAGCGAATGCAAGGATACAACGTCTATGAACCTATGGGTTTTGACAGTTTTGGACTACCGGCTGAAAATTATGCAATCAAACACGGCGTACCTCCTCAAAAAAGCACAGAAAAAAATATTAATTATATGAAAAAACAATTGAACGCCATGGGGGCTATGTATGATTGGTCAACGGAAATCAGCACCAGTCATCCTGATTATTATAAATGGACACAATGGCTTTTTCTCCAACTATACAAGCACAATCTGGCGTACAAAAAGAAGTCACCCGTAAACTGGTGTCCTCGATGTCAAACGGTTTTGGCAAACGAGCAGGTTGTTGAAGGACAATGTGAAAGATGTGATGCGGAAGTAACAAAAAAAGATCTTTCGCAGTGGTTTTTTAATATTCGCGATTATGCTGAGCGATTACTTGATTTCAGCAACCTGGATTGGCCGGAAAAAACGCGGCTTATGCAGGAACACTGGATTGGCAAAAGCACAGGAAGTACAATCGTCTTTGATGTTATTGACCCCTCTACAAAAAAGCCAACCGGTAAAACCATTACGGTTTTTACAACACGCATTGATACCTTGTTTGGAGCAACCTATATGGTGCTTGCCCCGGAACATGAACTGGTAACTGATATCACAATCGAATCTCATAAAGAAAATGTTGAAGATTATATTGAAAAAGCAAAAAAAGAGACCGATATTAATCGAAGTGCGGAAGGCCGAGAAAAAACAGGTGTAGAAACAGGCGCTTATGTAAAAAACCCAATTAACGGAAAGATTATTCCCGTTTGGATAGCAGATTATGTGCTTGCAAGTTACGGAACGGGAGCCGTCATGGCGGTGCCGGCACACGATGAGCGAGACTACGCATTTGCAAAAAAGTATAAACTTCCTATCTCTCAAGTTATTAAACCATCAGATGAATCCGCTATTCCAACCGATGAAGCCTTTACAAATGATGGCGTATTAATCAATTCGGAAAAATTTGACGGTTTACAGTCTGCTGAAGCTCGTAAGAAAATTACTGAAAAACTTGAAAAAGAAAAAAAGGGTGAACACAAAACACAATACAAACTTCGCGATTGGCTTATTTCACGACAACGATTCTGGGGAGCTCCAATTCCAATTATTTATTGCGATACATGTGGCGAAGTTCCTGTTCCCGAAGAAGAACTTCCGGTTGTACTGCCGCTTGAAGGAGTTGACTTTAATCCAAAAGGAGAATCCCCTCTTGCAACGGTTAACGATTTTGTTAACACAAAATGCCCGCAATGCGGAAAACCTGCAAAGCGAGAAGTTGATACTATGGATACATTTGTCTGTTCAAGCTGGTATTTTTTACGATATCCGAATGCTCACAACAATGAAAAAGCTTTTGAAAAAAATCTAACCGATAAGTGGCTTCCGGTCGATATGTATATAGGCGGACCGGAACATGCATGTATGCACCTGCTTTATGCAAGATTCATCACAAAAGCACTTCACGATTTCGATCTTATAAGCATAGAAGAACCGTTTAAAAAGCTAGTACATCAGGGGTTGATAACCAAAGATGGCGCAAAAATGTCCAAGTCGAAAGGAAATACTGTTTCACCCGATGAGTTTGTAGAAAAATACGGCAGCGATGTGTTTCGCATGTATTTAATGTTTATGGGTCCGTTTACCGATGGTGGTGACTGGAATGACAGCGGTATCAAAGGAATTGCTCGTTTCGTCGATAAGTTTTATGATCTTATTTATACAAAAGCCGATGTTCAAGATGAAAAAACACTACAAAAAACGCTTCATAAAACAATCAAAAAAGTAACCGAGGATATGGAGAGATTTCAGTTTAACACCGCTATTTCAGCACTTATGGAGTTTACCAATATAGTGACAAAGACAAGGATTGATTATGAATCTAAAAAAATCGCCGTTAAACTAATTGCTCCACTAGCCCCGCATCTGGCCGAGGAATTATGGGAAACACTTGACCAGGGAGACAGCATATTTAACTCAAAATGGCCCATATACAGTGAAGAACTTATTGCGGAAGATAATATACAAATAGTAGTACAAGTAAACGGTAAAGTTCGTGCTACCTTTGAAGCTCCCATAGATATTCAAAAAGAAGACGCGCTTGCTCGTGCAAAAGATATAAAAAAAGTAAATAAATATATCGACAAAGGCACTGTAGTTAAGGAAATATTCGTCCCCGGCAAAATTGTAAACTTTGTTGTTAAATAGTTTGCCACCCTTTCTCTTTCCTGTTAGTATATCCGCGTCCCTTTGCGCACATATATGAATTTATTAGATGGCAGAAAAGTTGCAAACGATCTACTTGATAACCTCAAGAAAGAGGTAACAACTCTTCAATCACAATCAATATCTCCTAAACTTGTCGTAATTCTTGTTGGTAATAATCCGGCAAGCCTTTCATATATAAAGCAAAAACGTAAAGCATGTGAGAAAACCGGTATTCTATGGGAACAAATAAACTATGAAGAATCAGTTACGAACGAGGAGTTAATTGAAAAAATTCATGAATTGAATGAAAAAGAAGATTTGCACGGAATATTGGTTCAATTACCCCTACCGGATCATATTTTCACGCCCGATGTTATTAAAGCAATTGATCCCAAGAAAGATGTTGATGGATTTACTGCATACAATATCGGTAAAATGTTTTTAAGTACCGATTTTGAAGATCTTCCTCCCTGCACTCCCGCAGGTATTATTAAAATGCTTGATTATTATGATATTGATGTAGCGGGTATGGATGTGACAATTGTGGGGGCAAGTAATATCGTTGGAAAACCTCTTTCGACAATGCTTCTTAATCGAGGAGCAACCCCAACGACCTGTCATATACAAACGAAAGACTTAAAAGCCCATACGCGCGGAGCAGATTTAGTCTGCGTGGCCGTGGGCAAACGTAATCTTATTACCGCCGACATGGTTAAAGATGATGTTATTCTTATTGATGTCGGTTGTAATAAAAATGAGGAAGGGAAACTGTGTGGCGATGCGGATTTCGAAAATATCGCGAAAAAAGCACGGTATATTACTCCTGTTCCGGGAGGAGTAGGCCCCATGACAGTAGCTTGTCTTATGGAAAACACTGTAAAAGCGGCAAAAAGAATACATTCATCTTAATTTATAACAAAAGCGCTCATGTGTGGAATTCTTGGTTTAATATCTAGCGAAAATGTAGCACAAGAAATCTATGATGGGCTCCTGACGCTTCAACATCGCGGACAAGATTCAGCAGGTATCGTTACATATGATGATCATTTTCATCTTAAAAAAGGAAACGGTCTGGTGAGAGATGTCTTTCGTACAAAAAATATGATGCGTCTCACCGGAAATATGGGTATCGGTCATACCAGATATCCAACGGCCGGATGCTATAAAGCATCTGAATCTCAACCTTTTTATGTTAATTCTCCCTTTGGAATCGCTCTTGTTCACAACGGAAATTTAACCAATTATGAAGAACTGAAGAAACAAGTTGTAGAAAGTGATATGCGATTTTTAAACACAGAATCCGATTCGGAAGTACTTCTCAATGTCTTGGCTCACGAAATACGCTCACTTGGCGTTAAAAAAATGACACCAAACCACATTTTTAAAGCAATGAGCAAAGTGTATAAAAGGCTTAAAGGAAGTTATTGCGTTATTGCACTTATTGCCGGACATGGCCTTGTAGCTTTTCGCGACCCTTACGGCATCAGGCCACTTTCTTTAGGGAAAAGAACCGCTAAAATGACAAATGATTATGTTATCGCTTCGGAAAGCGTTTCCCTCGACACTCTCGGATTTGACCATGTTGCCGATATCAAGCCGGGCGAAGTTGTACATATAGATAATAAATTTAACGTTCATCGTAAAATATGTTCACCAAAACCTTCATGGGCTCCATGCCTTTTTGAATGGGTTTATTTGGCTCGTCCGGATTCAACGATCGATAATGTCAGCGTGTATAAAACAAGGCTGCGTCTCGGCGAATATCTTGCAAAGCGTATTCTTAAAGAAAAATTAGATATTGATGTTGTTATACCGGTTCCCGATTCGGCTCGTAGCTCAGCTATTCCATTAGCTCATCAATTAAACGTAAAATATAGAGAAGGACTTGTTAAAAATCGTTATATCGGAAGAACTTTTATTATGCCGGGTCAAGAAAAGCGAAAACGATCAATACGTTTCAAACTCAATCCTATTAAACTAGAATTTAAAAGAAAAAATGTACTTCTTGTCGACGATAGTATTGT
>CAZPFH010000080.1:2633-4657 GCA_964585825.1 uncultured Candidatus Peribacteria bacterium | reverse complement strand
AAACTTCGTGTTCACCCCGTACCAATGTATAGAAAACAGGAATAGCGGAAATAATAACAAAAGCCTCAATAAGATAAAGAGGAATGCCCACGATATCAAAACGAATAAGATAAAGCGGAAAAAAGAAAGACAGCACAAGAACCGACGTTCTTCTTGATTTATAAACCAAGAATGTCCACGCACCACAGGTTACAAAAAGCGCACTATATTCAATTATGCTCACTGGTGTAATATTTAACGATTAATAATTCTTCTTTTCCAATTCGATAAGCCCGTAATCACCGTTTCTCCTGCGATAAACTACCGAAAACAAGCCGGTATCATCATTAACAAACGCATAAAAATCGTGTCCTAAAAGTTCCATTTGTTCAGCTGCCTCCTGCTCTTTCATCGGCTCCAAATCGGCATATTTTTTACGCTTCACAATCTCGTCAATATCTTTTCCTTTCATGCTTTCAGAAGCTGTTTCCAATGTTGACTCCGGGATCCATTGCCCGCCTTTATCTCTTCGATGCTTTTTGGTTTTATATCGTTCTATTTGTTTTCGAAGTTTTTCAACAGCCAAATCAGCGGTTTCTTCAACAGTAGAACCTTTTACTTCGGCACGAATAACAGCATTGGGAACATACATGGTAATTTGTGTAGCAATTTTTTCATCACCCGACTTCACCTTTGTTTTCTCAACATCAACGCGAACAATAGTTGCTTCATCGGCAACTCGTTCTTCATATTTCTTTAAATTATCGATCTTGTTTTCCAAATATTCTTTTTGATTATCTCCAAGACTAACAGACTGACTGAACAATTGAATTTTCATAAAATCTGGATTAAGAGTATAGAAAGTATAAAACTACATAAGTCCCTTTGCAAGATCGGTTAAGACCTTATAGGGGTCGCTTGCTTTCGTAACACCGGATGCCAGAAGAACGCCGGCAGCACCAAGTTCACGTGCTTTAGCAACATCACTGCCATTTTTCACGCCGGCACCAACAAGCACCTTCCCTTCCCCGATAAGACGAACCGCATCAGTAATAACGGTTGGTTTTGCTTGAGAAACAGACACATCTCCGCCAATCAATTCCGGCGGTTCAACAGCGATAAGATCAGGGTTAAAAGACGCTATCTTCTCCCCCGCTTCGGGGGTATTTACACAAACACAGGTAAATAGTCCCACTTCTTTCGCACGCATAATTGAGCTTTCCAGTACATCATATTCCACATTCCTTTCGGCGTGATTCAAAAGTGTACCAAATGCGCCCGCTTGAATCATAGCTTCAGGAAGAATATGTCCCGTATGCGAACCATACGTAATCGGATCAATATGTTGAGCAAATACAGGGATAGAAACCTCGCGAGCAATACGATACACATCTGTAGATTGAACGCATATCCCAAAAGAAAGTCCCGTTTCCCTTGCAATGCGATCATGCTCAAGGGCCAGCGAAAGCGCATTGTCTCCAATTGCAGATTCATAGGCTTTAAAGTTGACAATAATAGTTGGAAGTTTCACTTGAATATCAATGGTTAGATTACATTTCTTACTCTACTAAACAACGACAGTAAAAAACAAGAATAAGTGGCAATGCTTCGTTGACTTCAAGCCATAAATTTGGTAAACTATACAGATAAAAAAATATAAATACACAAACATGTTTTTCAATCATTCAATCCATTTTTTGGATAAGGCATACAAGAAATGCTTGCTTGCAAGCGAATCAAAACTTATTTCAAGAGGTCCGCACGGACCTGAAAAAAGCGTACGGTCAACAGAGTCAAAAGAAAGCGGGAAAGAAGCTGCAGAAAAAAAACGTGAAGCGATACAAAGATTACGAAAAGAGCTCAATGAAGGCAATCAGTATCAGGAATCGTTTGAAACGTTTATTGGAAACCATGAATATTCAAAAATATACAAACAAGAACTAACAAAGAATAATGCCGGGGATGTAGGTATCGACATGGCAATCGCATTGGCAAAAGAACTTCCGGCAAAAGTGAGGAAAACAAAAAATTTCAATCTGTTTGCG
>CAZPFH010000080.1:0-2623 GCA_964585825.1 uncultured Candidatus Peribacteria bacterium | reverse complement strand
CTCTTGCAAAAGATGTAGCCCTCAGTACCGAAAAACATCTATCTTCGATTAATCAGAATTTGCCGGTCACCATCACTGTAGGCCCGGGAAGTTTTCTTGAATTTTATAACGATAAAACCGGTTTTGCTCTTCAAATCGATCTTAAAAAAGAATCGCCTCGCTTAAAGCTCGTAAAGCACCAAATGGATCGATTGCGAAAAGCGAAAGAAAAAAAAGACAAGGTCCAAGATAATATCGAGATATCATCGCATAAAAAAAGAGAGGAAATACGAGTGAGTATAAAACCGCAACAAGCATTCGACAAACTCGCAAAAAGCAAATATCTCAAGAAAAAAGGAGATGAGTATATTGTCGATTTCAAAAAAGGAAGACGTATAGATAGAAAAGCTGAAGAAAAAACAAAAATACAGGATGTTATCGATTTAAGCGGCCTTCAAGGGGGCAATATGTATATCCGCCTCCATATTGACGGAAAAAGCCCGGGTGGAGCCCGTCATCGTTATTGGGCATATTATCATCCTTCACAAAAAACATTCATTCGTGAAGGGACAACAAAACGAGCATTAATCTTTCATGGCACAAAAATCAGCAAGATTGATTACCGTGTAAGTAAAGCAAAAAAAGCAGCTAGTATTAAACAAAAGCCTGCAGAGAAACCTAAACCGAAAATTAGCGAAAAGGAACGAAGAGAAAACAGACGTTTCGGTATTTTACAAAAAAACTGGGATAACGTTTATGGTAACGAAGCATATATTTTCAAAAACAAGCGTTTCAATGTCCCTAAATTTCTCCAAGATGACGATGATTTTGAAAAATACTGGGAACGTATTGATATCACCCTGGAAAAAGCTTTAATGGATAAACCGTTTAATCTTAAAACACCGGAAAAACGACGAAAATATATACAAGAAGTCATTCAAGGAGAAGGATCGTGGAACCTTGATTATAATTCACGTTTATATGCGGAAGATTTCTTTGAAACAAAAGTAAACGGGAAAAACCTATATAAAGGTGGATATGATAAGTTCGTTAAAGATTTTCATGCCCTTGATGAAAAAATGGCTGAAATGGGTGTAGATTACGAGAATCCACGAAACGCCGAAGAGAAAAAGCTTTCAGAGAAGTGGAAAAAATTGCAGTCAATTGCATTTGGTATAGGACGTGTCTTTGATGCCCTAAGTAGACTGGGAGTACACGGCAAAAAACCGGAAACAAGCAGAGATAAATATCAAAAAAAATTGCTCGGCATTCAAGAATTGAGTTCACGTGAAAAAGAACGACTTGGTACACTTCAATATCACAGCCTCAAATCATTACTACACCAAAAAGAAGATGCCCCAAAAGGCTTGGATATAGGTGTAAACAATGATTTACTTCAAGATATCAGGTCAATGGCTATAGAATATGAAGCGCCGGATCTTGATATGCAAGCTTTATTCAAAGCAAAAGGTGGACTTAAATTAATGTTCATGGCTTTTGGTTTAAATAACCTTATTAAAAGAGGTTGCATTAAAAAATTAGATGAAAATCATTATGTTGTAGTTAAAATTCCTCAAAGAGGATGGGGTGAAGCCCTTGGAACATTGTCGCAAAACAAGGCGAAACTCCACGACAGCTCACAAGAAAACTTCAAAAAATGGGAAGAAATTCGCGCATCGCTGGATCAAGGAAGACAGGCGCGAAACTTTATTCTCAAAATATTCAAACCAAACGGATCATATGTTAAGCAGAACATTAACTGGTGGAAAAAGCTTTGGCATTGGGATTTTAAAAGCAAGAAAAAAATGTCGATGGCATATGCGGGCAAGATAACCTTAAATCCCAAATTCTTCGAAAAATATTTCTCAAGTGACAGAGGTTATTTGGACATGGTTCGAAAAACATCAAAACGTGTTGAAGGAACAACCCTGTATGAGCCACAGAAACAAGAAGTGGTAAAACTGTGCAATGGTTATTTGGAAAACGCACTGCTCACCACCTTTATGAATGCAAGTCCAAAAGACTTACCAAAAACAACAAATCAACTCCTTCGTGAATTCAATCTGGAAGGGAAAGTAGCGCTACAAAAACCGCTCGATAAAAAAGAAAACAGGCTGGCAAATATTAAGGCTATTCATCAAGCAATATCTCTTAAGGGACTTAACCCGTCAGCACTAACAAAAGCACACATTCGATTAATACAAATGGGTGCTGTCTTGCAACGACAAGTTGAAACAGCTCGAAACTGGAACGATGTTATGCGTGAAAACCTCTCATCAAAACCTTTATACAGAAAAATTCAATTACAAGCGTTACGAGATGGCTGCCCCGTATATAAATTAAAGGAAATCGAACAAAGAATACATGTTGCACTATTTGGCCTTTCTCAAAGCATGCAAGCCCCCGGAGCACACACCTTTAAAGTAAAAGGTGCCGGCGTTGCCGCAGCGGTTGAATTGGGAGAATGGGGCGGGCAAAAATGGCACACAAGTTTTGGTGCCGCACTGTCAGATGGTAGTTTTATTCCGTTTGCAGAAGTTGGCGCTGCCATAAAAGCAGGCAAAAAAGTGACGCTTAAATGGAGCGTCGGCAGCACTATTGGGTTCACCGGTGCTTCGGCAGCGGTTGAATTCCCTATTACCAG
>CAZPFH010000079.1:0-4661 GCA_964585825.1 uncultured Candidatus Peribacteria bacterium | reverse complement strand
TGATAATTACTTAAGCCTCAGGGAATACGAAAAAGCAAAAAAAGCACTCGAACAAGCTATTAAATTAAATGCACGAAGTGCCAATGCAAACTATTTGCTCGGTTTTTTATATTCAGCTACCGGAGATTTTAAACGATCAATCAAGTATTTGGAAATTGCCGATGGATATGAAACAAACCATCCGGAGATCCTGCGCTGCCTGGGTTGGTCACTTTATCACGAGGGACAAAGACAACGCGGCGTTGTCCTTTTGGAGCGAGCACTAGCCTTAAGTCCGCAAGATTCCCTTATTTTAAGCGATCTTGGTGTGTGTTATCTCAACAGTAAAAAATTTAATCGTGCGGCACGTTTATTCAAAAATATACTTCAAATAGAACCCGACAACGAAAAAGCTAAAGAATGTCTTAATGCGGTTCGTTTTTTCAAACATGAATATAAGAAGCTTAAAGAACGGGATAATATATAATTTTCCGCTAAGTTTCTTGCGTAATACGTCTAAAATCGTATAATGATTTAGCTGATTGTAGGATTTCGTGATCGCCTTGATCCATGAGATTAAGGAGGAAAGTCCGAACACCATAGAATAAGGTAACTGGTAACACCAGTCATCGCTTATAGCAATATAAGCGAGAGGGAAAGTGCCACAGAGACTATACTACATTCGTTCAGGCGAATGGAAAGGTGAAAAGCCTCGCTAAGCGAGGAGCCCCCGAGTAATTGGGGTCGCTCGGCAAACCCTACCCGGTGCAAGGTGGGATGGTAGCAAGGAACATCCTGCATTCTACAGGTCCTTACGCTACCCACCGCTTAAGCTCATTGTGCGAACAATGAGTTAGACAGATGATCACAATCGCTTCGTGCGAACACAGAATTCGGCTTATAAATCTTACATCAGCCTTATTTATAAATACATTATATGAAAAAAGCGGAAATACTCTTTGGAATATTGCGTATACCAATAGATATTCTCATGACGATTTTTGCCTTTATTTCCGCATATCATTTGCGTACATTCACCAATTTAATCCCCGGCATTACTCTCGAACTGGACCTTTCTTCTTTCCCCCCACTCAACGAATACATACGATTCAGCAGTATTGTTGGTGTATTTCTCTTTATACTTTTTGCTGCATATGGGATGTATCAGCTGAAATCTTCATATCAATTAAGCAAAGAAATAGGGACGGTTATTAAACTAACAACCTTCTGGATTCTAATAATCATTGCTTACTTTTTTGCCATAAGACAATTTCCCTTTTCTCGCTTGGCGTTAATTTACAGTTACGTACTTACTATAGTGTTCATATCGCTCGGGAGAGTTATTATAAATATCATTCAACATTTTTTTCTCCGCATTGGAATAGGAAGAAGACGATTATTGTTGATTGGGAAAAACGCTATTTCAAACGACTTAATAAAAATATATAAAAGTGATCCGCACTTTACTATTGTTAAAACTATCGACGAATATGAATTACCCAATCTTGTCGATATTATAAAAAAGCACAAAATAGAAGAAATAATTCAAACAAAATCCGACCTTAGTAAAACACATGCAAAAGATATTTTAAACGTATGTCGTGAACATCATTTGTATTACCATTTTGTTCCCGATCTCGTACAAGTACAACGAACCAATATTGAAATTTCTTCGCCGGGAGGAATTCCGCTTATATCGTTGCGTCCAACACCCCTCGATGGATGGGGAAAAGTGGCTAAACGAATTTTTGACTTTATAGGAGCCCTGATCGGATTAATTGTTTTCTCCCCTATTCTTATTGTAACTGCAATTGCCATCAAAATTGATTCAAAAGGAACCATATTATTCAAATATCTTGATGATGGCTCAAGAGTTAAGCGTGTCGGCCAATACGGCAAACTGTTTTATTTTTACAAGTTCAGATCGATGAAGCCAAATACACATAATCTTCGTTATACCAAACTCGCCGATAAAAACATAAGAAAAGGAACACCTATGGTTAAGATCAAAAACGATCCGCGCGTAACCAACATCGGTAAATTAATTCGAAAATGGAGTATTGATGAACTACCGCAACTATGGAATGTTCTTAAAGGAGACATGTCGCTTGTAGGGCCAAGGCCACATTTACCGGAAGAAGTAGCTCAATATGACAGGCAACAAAAATTTGTATTGGCCTTAAAACCGGGGATAACAGGCTTAGCTCAAATTTCCGGCAGAAGTAATTTGAATTTTGAAAAAGAAGTCCAACTTGATACGTATTATATTGAAAATTGGTCTTTGTGGCTTGATATAAAAATTATTATTAAAACTTTTGCCGTAGTTATCACTGGAAAAACAGTACAAGATGCTCAAGATGTTTAGCTTGAGAAACGTCAAACGATTCACTAGAATGAATCAGTAATGCTATAACGAACCGCCTTACTTATGTTACAAAAAATTATCAATAAAATGATCGGTGATCAAAATCAAAAAGCTATTAAAAAGCTTGAACCGCTTGTTGAAAAAGTAGATCTGCTTGAAAAAGATTACACCGAACAATTAACAAAAGACGAAGATTTCCCCGCTAAAACAAATGAACTTAAACGCAGGCTTGCTTCGGGAGAAACAGTCGATGACGTTATGATTGAGGCTTTTGCTTTAGTAAAAGCGGCATGTAGGCGCCTCTTGGGAAGAAAATGGGATGTTAGAGGATCAAGCAAAGAATGGGATATGGTTCCTTACGATGTGCAAATACTCGGAGGGATTGTTCTCCATCAAGGAAAAATCGGGGAAATGAAAACAGGTGAAGGTAAAACATTGGTATGTACTATGCCGGTTTATTTAAACGCCCTTACCGGCAAAGGTGTGTTTGTGGTAACTGTCAACGATTATCTTGCTCATCGTGATGCGGAATGGATGAGTGGCCTTTATGAATTTTTGGGATTGACGATTGGTGTCATTGCACACGGACAATCACCGGAAGAAAAACGAGCTGCATACAATTGTGATATAACTTATGGAACAAACAATGAATTTGGCTTTGATTATTTGAGAGACAACATGGCAACCAATACCAATCAATTGGTGCAACGCAATTTACACTATGCAATTGTGGATGAAGTGGACTCTATTCTGATCGACGAAGCCCGAACACCTCTGATTATTTCAGCTCCGGCACAAGAATCAACAAGTAAATACCAACGTTATACACAGCTTGTTAAACAATTAAAAGAAAATGAAGATTATAATATAGACGAGAAGGCGCGAACAGCAACGCTCACGGAAGACGGTATTAAAAAAATGGAAAATCTGCTCGGTGTTGAGAATATTTATACCGAAGCAGGCTTTTTGGAAGTTCATCATATTGAACAAGCACTAAAAGCTTTAGCAATTTTCAAAAAAGACACAGACTACGTTGTTCGAGACGGAGAAGTTATTATTGTAGATGAATTTACCGGACGCCTTATGCCAGGCCGTCGTTATTCCGAAGGCTTGCATCAGGCCATCGAAGCAAAAGAAAGTGTTGAAATAAAACGTGAAAGTAAAACATTGGCAACTATAACATTCCAGAATTATTTCCGTTTATTTGATAAACTGGCCGGTATGACCGGTACGGCGGCCACCGAAGCGGAAGAATTTTTGAAAATTTACGGACTTGAAACCTTGGTTATCCCTACAAATAAGCCTATTGCCCGAGAAGACAAACCAGATTCAATTTATAAAACCCAAAAGGCAAAATATATTGCCGTAGCAAAGACAACAAAAGAACTATATGAAAAGGGACAACCCGTTTTAATTGGCACCATTTCCATCGAAAAGTCGGAAATGATGAGTAAACTTCTTAAAATGCACAGTGTCCCGCATAACGTATTAAACGCAAAATTCCACGAAAAAGAAGCCGAAATTATCGCAAATGCAGGGCAAAAAGGTGCAGTAACAATTGCCACCAATATGGCGGGTCGCGGTACTGATATTAAATTGGGAGATGGTGTGCCGAAACTCGGAGGGTTGTGTGTTCTTGGAACGGAACGACACGAAAGTAGACGAATTGACAACCAGCTTCGCGGACGTAGTGGTCGTCAGGGAGATAAAGGGATGAGTCAGTTTTTCGTTTCAACCGAAGATGAACTTATGCGTCTTTTCGGAGGCGAAAAAGTACAAAATATGATGAATATGCTGAAAATACCTGATGATATGCCAATCGAAAATAAGATGATCTCACGTTCGATTGAAAGTGCGCAGAAAAAAGTGGAAGGACGTAATTTTGATATTCGAAAACACCTTGTGGAATATGATGATGTTATCAATCATCACAGAAGTATTATTTATACAAAGCGACGAAAAATACTTGAAAGCGAAACAATTAAAAACGATGTTGTAGTTCTGTTTGAACAAGAAGTTGAAAAATTGGTTCTGATGCATACACAAGGAGCGCCCGAACAATGGAATTATGAAGAAATAGCGGAAACGGTTCGTGCCATTCATCGCAATCCCGCAAAAGATTTTGACATTGATGATATTCAAAATCTAACCGATCGGGAAAAAATTATAGAACTTATAAAACGGTATTTCTTTGACGAGTACGAAGAAAGAGAAAAAATGGTACCGGACCCTGCATTGCTTCGTAATATTGAAAAAAGTATTTATTTGCACGTTATCGATACTCTATGGATGGAACATATAACCAATTTAAACAGTA
>CAZPFH010000078.1:0-4683 GCA_964585825.1 uncultured Candidatus Peribacteria bacterium | reverse complement strand
TTCCGTATTGGATGCTTAGTAAATATTTTTATTATGAATTGGGGCCGATATTGAAAGCTATTTTGATTCCAATGTTGGTGCTTTTCGGTTTTGCCGTTCCGTATTTTATTTTCGATGTGATTACCGAATTCTATCAGCCGCAATTTATTAAGCCTCTTTTGTTGTTTCTTGATACCAATACTTTTTTTAAAGTGATGATTTTCCTTTTATATTTTGACATGGTTGTGGTTATTTTGGTTATTTTTGTATGGTTTATTAAGCGGGAATTCAGAAAACGTTTGCGCGAATACGGAATTCACAGTTTCAGTGAAATATTGGTATCTCGGTATCATGCATATAAAAAGCGTGCACAAGAAGTATTGCGTGGAAATAATCCGTTTAATAAGACGGCCGATTTATATGTTACGGGTCATACTCATATTGCCGGCTTTCATAGATTAAAAGAAAGCGGAAAACTATTTGTTGATAGCGGCAGCTGGAAACAGCTTATGAAAAGAATTAATGCTCGGTTTCGTTTTCCTTCGGTATATTCACCTTATTTTTCTCTCAGCTATGTAACAATTGAACAAGATGCCGATATTATAAACATACGTTTAAAAGTATGGCCGAAAGCATTTAAGGCAAAGTTAACCGTCCTTGAACGTTTTGCGGTAAAATGGAAAAAAATTCCACGTTCAGTAACAAAAGATACGGTTGTCGAGGAACATACTATGCGGCTTTCTGAAGCTTCAAAAGAATTAAAAGAAGATTAATACTTGCCAAAAGTGTTAAAAAGCAGTACAATTTCTTCTAAAAAAATATTATTGAAAGTTATGGAGGCTCAATTTCAGCAAGCAAAAAGGCTTATAGATAAATCGGAAAAAATTTTAACAATTGCACATCGAAAGCCGGATGGCGACACAATCGGCTCGTGTATTGCTTTTTATCATGCCCTTACCGCTGACGACAAAGATGTGACTATGGCGTGCATAGATGAGATCCCATCGCGATATCGTTATATGCCGGATATTGATAAATTTATTCATGAATTTGATTATCATGAGTATGACTTGATTATTGTCTGTGATGCGGGAGCTTCATATATGACAAATTATCATGAAAAATATGAAGGTATTTTTGATGGTGATGTTCCGATTGTTAACATTGATCATCATGCATCAAACGATAACTTTGGAACGGTTAATATTGTTGATACTATGGCGGCTTCCGCAACAATGATTATTTATAAATTTTTGCGATATGTCGGATATGAAATCACGCCGGTTATGGCAACCGGTTTACTAACCGGGATTTATAATGATACAGGTAGTTTTATGCATCAAAATACAACTCCCGGTACATTGAAAATTGCAGGTGAATTAGTTGCCTATGGTGGACGAGTAAAAGAGGTCTCAAAGCATTTATTCAGAACTACGCCGGTATCTACCTTGAAATTGTGGGGAAGAGTTTTAAATAATTTAAAAGTTAATAAAGAAGGTGTAGCGCTTTCGGTAGTTACAAAAAATGATTTTGATGAATGTAATGCTGAAATTGATGAATTGTCGGGTGCGGTTGATTTTATTAATTGTGTGCCGAAAACAAATTACACGGTGTTGCTGCATGAAGATGAAAAAGGAAATGTTAAAGGTTCGTTTCGAACACGGAAAGAAGATGTTGATTTGGAAGAAATAGCATCAAAATTCGGAGGTGGGGGACATAAGAAGGCAGCCGGATTTACCGTGCCGGGTAAATTGGAAAAGGAAGTGAGATGGAAGATTGTTCCCGCTCATGATAAACGAAAACATCGCTCCATTAAAGGAAAATCAGACCTTCGCTTGTCTGAATAATGAATACCTGCTACTGTGCTATCGCAACTTTCTAAGATTTTTTGCGTTATGAAAATACGAAAGACTATTGCTGCTGTGCTTGTACTTGTTTTTGCGTTGGTGGCACTTCCTACACTTTTACTGCGAAGCGTTGCTTCGACATATTTGGAACCGACATTTTACGAAGGTGAAGTTGTAGAGCAAACGTATGAATATGTTATTGAGTATATAGGACAAGAGGTTATAGCTGAAGATGAAATAAATAATTATTACACCCAAAATGAAGTTGAACAATTGTTAAGGGAATCCATTCCCGTAAGTGTTATGGAGGGGTTTGCGGATGACTTTGCCGTGCAGTTGCAGTCGATTTATGATGGTAGAAAAGATGATACTATCGTGATTTCGTTAAAACCTGTTAAAGATTCAATAGATCGTATATCAGAAGATGTAGCACAAAAAGTTATAAGTGATATTCCATCATGTGAAGTTGATGAAGAAGAAGATGAAAATATAGCTGTTGAATATACCGATAATAAGCCTGTATGTATTCCGCAGGGATTTGATATGGATCCGATTTTGCAAACAATAAAGCATGATGTTGCCAGACAATTAAATGATCGCATTCCCGGAGAATTTAAGCTTGAATTGTCAACGCAAGAAAGCGATCAGGCCAGTATAAAACAGATTATTTCTTTTATAGGCTATTTGCAGATTATATTGCCGTTATTTCTTTTGGTTATGGTGCTTTTGATAGCATTGTTTGTGTATGAGCCATATAGTTTGGTAGGTTTGTTTACAGGGGGCGCTTTGCTCTTGGCCGGTATTTTTGGTTTAATTGCTACTCAATTGATGCGCAGGCTTCCTTTTATTGCAATAACACCGTCTCAATATCCGGAACTTACGGAGCAACAACTTTCCTATTTGCGTGAAATATACGGCTTTTTTACCTGGTTTATTCTGGAAAAGATGAATACATATTCGTTATATTTTCTAGGCATAGGGCTTATTATTGTTTTATTTGGTCTTTATTTACGACATTTTCATGAACACACTCGACGATATCGCTCGTGAGATACGCCAATGTCAGCGTTGCGGACTTTCACAAGAACGAACAAACGCTGTTCCGGGCGATGGAAATCCTCAAGCTGATGTTCTTTTTATTGGCGAAGGGCCGGGGAAATCAGAAGATCGGCAAGGTATTCCGTTTGTTGGGGCGGCCGGAAAATTTTTGGATGAAATGTTGGCTGAAATTCAGCTAAAAAGAGAGGATGTGTATATAACGAATATTGTAAAATGTAGGCCGCCGGGAAATCGGGATCCGAAAGATGAAGAAATTGCTATGTGTTGGCCATATTTGAAACAGCAGGTAGCACTTATAAAGCCGAAATTAATTGTTACTCTTGGACGTCATGCCATGAATCGTTTTTTGCCGGGATTGAAGATTTCGCAAGTTCATGGACAAGCTAAGAGATATAAAGGTATTGCTACGGAAAAGCAGATTTATTTTCCCTTATATCATCCGGCTGTAGCGCTATATAATGGCAGTTATCGTGATGTTCTAAAAGCCGATATACGTAAAATTCCCAAATTACTTTCAATGATTAAAGGGCTGTGATAAAGTTTTTTTGTTAATACAAAAAGCATGACACATAATAAATATTTAGGATTTGTCGGCATAGCGGGACTGGTGAGTTGGGTTGCGTGGTTTATTGTTCTTAATAAACTTAATCCGTTTGAATCGACGGCTTTGGCGCTTATTTTGTTTTTCTTGAGCTTGTTTTTTGCTCTAAGTTGTACGTTTATGATTGTGGGGTTTTATTTTAGGATGTGGCTAAATAAAAATGAGATTTACTCTAATCATCTGGCCATAGCCTTTCGACAGGGGATAGAGCTGACTGTTATAGCCCTTGGATGTGTGTTATTTCTTATTTTGGGTGTGTTGAATTGGTGGTCCGGTTTTTTATTGATTCTTTGTGTTTCATTGGTTGAATTTTATTTTGTTGCGCGTGAAACACGGTAATTTTATATAAGGAAAACGACCGTTCGGAATTGAACGGCCGCTTAAAGGGGGTTGGTCTGTTTTCGACTACTTGCTTCCCGCTTGCACCTTGTCCGGCACACGAGACAGAGCGGCCTCGACACGCTTGTCGTAGGCCTTCCCGTAACGCCGTTTGAGGCGGTCCAGAGGTTTTAAGAGTACCTCATGGCGGTCGACTCGGGTCTCCAGATTGGAGACGCGCTCGGCGAGTGCGGGGTTGGCAGGGGTGGAGGTGGGTTTGCGCTGGCGCCAGCGTCGTGAACGACGCTTTTTGGCGCGCTTGCGCCATGCGAGGCATCTCTCGTAGGCTTGAGGCCTCTTCTCTTTGCAGAGTGTATCACAGGGATGCTTTTTGCAAATAGCGTCGATGGCCTTGTCGGCCTTGGCTTCTGCCGCAGCAGCGGTTTCTGAAGCAACCGCTGACTCTGAAAGCGCTTTTTTTGCTTTCTTTTTGGCGGCTTCAGCCTTGGCTTCCAACTTTTTGAGATCTGCCTTGTCGGCCTTCTTCGCGAGACTTGAAAGAGCATTGTCGGCCTTGGCTTCTGCCGCAGCAGCGGTTTCTGAAGCAACTGCCGACTCTGAAAGCGCCTTGTCGGATTTGCCGTCTTCATCTCCCAGTAGGGCGATGAGGGCGACCAAAAGGGCGGCCAGGGCGATGATGCCGAGGATTCCCAGTCCCCAGACTACTCCTGAAGTTTTTTTCGCGGGTCGTCGGACGACTGCGGTCTCGGAAGTGTCGGCGGCTTTTTCAGGTTCCGCCTCTTCGGCGGGGTTGGATTCCTCCTTGTTGTTCATCTGCGGTTCTTCAGTGGTTTCTACTTCGTTTCTTTCTTTTTCTTC
>CAZPFH010000077.1:935-4751 GCA_964585825.1 uncultured Candidatus Peribacteria bacterium | reverse complement strand
TGAATTTAATATGAAAAAATTCATTCTCTACAGTAGCGGCCTTACCCTTCTCACCTTGGTTTTCGGTCTACTAACAGTATACGGTTTTTTCGATGTCTCAAGCGGTAAGACACACCTCGTCGGAAGCATTGCCGCAACACAAACAGAAGTTGATATACATAATAATATTGTTGATACAATTCATAATATTGGCCTTCAGGCAAAAAAATCTCTGGAAACAACGCAATCTCTCACTCCGGAAACATCAATTGAAGATTTAAAAGCAAAAGTTGATAAGATGCGAAAAACACGAGAATCACTGGAACAATACATGGAAAGAAATGCCTTTAAGAAAAATAAACAAACAATCCAGCAACTGTTTAAAACAACATATCTCCCTACGCTTATTCAATATGAATACAGTTATCGAAAATTTTTTAGCTATGCTTCCTCAAAAGCCATTAATCAAAAAAGTTTGGACGCATTCAGTCAAGCAATCAGTGATAGATTTTCAGAATATCAACAAGCACACAATATTCTGGTTGAAGAATTGAATCGTGTACGACGTTATTAAAAATAACGATTAGCGGCATTCCATAATGCATATCCTTTCAATCCTCTGTCGTTTGTTGCTCGAACTTGCTCATCGATATACCATTGTCCATAATCACTAACTCCCCAGGCGAATGCCTGAATCCATGGACGAATTTCCGTATCGGTTGCAACCAAAAGCTGCTGAAATAACCTGATACTTTCATCAACAAAATAGTACGGATGATCTCCCGGTTTATCGTAACCCGCAAAACCCGGACCAAAATGAGACGGATATACCATCGGATACACAACGTCAATATAAGGACCCAAACACTCCATCCTTTGACCTGTTGAACGAGCATCATAACCATCGTTCCATGCGATAACGCCATAAACATCTAGTGACAACTTGGATTCGTAAGGCGCGAGCCTATCGTGGACCTTCACAATAAAATCGCGAATAACCTCGTACTTCTCCGTAGTCGATTCATCAAAATTATACTTTGCGGCATCAACAGATCCGAGTGTCGGAAACCGAATATAATCAAACTGAATTTCATCAACACCCGACTGAGCCAGTTCTTCTGTAAGAGCTAAAATGTATTCTTGTGTTTCTTCGTTTGAAGGATCCACCCATACAACACCTTCACGATTGGACCACGGCCCTCCGTTAACATGTTGAATAGCAAGGTCGGGCCTGTTTTTAGCAAGATTAATATCTTTAAATATAACAATTCGAGCTGCAAGATAAATGCCTTGATCATGCCAATAACGAACATAATTTTCCAAATCGGGAATCAAAATATGACTATCCGCGCCTGTTTCCGCAACCATAGGAACTTCAGACGGATAAAAAACCTTTCCGTCAATCTCCTTTACATCAAAAACAAGCATCTGCCCTCCACGCTGTTGCATCTGTTTGGCAAGCCGATTCCCTTCATCGGAAACGGCATAATAGCCGGTTAAATAAATTCCCCACGGCTGATTTGCCGGAACGGAATGCTTAACTAAAATTCGCGGAATATCCGGAACCACAATTTCATCTCCCGGCTCAAAGTCACTTTCCGGATTAGCCGCTAACAATGCTTCACGGAATTTCGACGTTCGGTAATGATTTGAGTACGACAAGAACATTTCGGAAACCGAACCACCTTCTTCGGGAATCGTATAATAGAACTTCCCGTTTCGCAATTCTAACGAATCGGGAACCATATTCACCTGAATCTTTGAAAGTTTATACGCTATTGCTTTCCAAATCCGACCACCAAAAGAAGCTCTTTCAACCTTCGTTTCTTTACAAGTTTGATAAGGAAATTCCGGAACAACTTTTTCTTCAACGTCCTCACCTTCAACAACCGACTGAGTTCGCACCATGTAAGGCCTGAAATTAGGATCTTTGTCTGATTGTTCCGTTTCTCCGGGCTTGCGATTAAACCAACGCTCCCATTCTTCATCAATAGCTTGTATGCGAGGAATTTTATACGGATCAAACGAATCATTGTCAGGCATCACAGAAGGGTTGGCTCCAACCAAAAATGCAGCATCAATTTCATAACTGTGCCCATCGTTCTCACCTGATTTAATAAACTCAAAAAGTTCATCATCGGGATAATGCCCAAGAGGGTAGGCAAGTGATTTCATTTCATATTCTTCATCAAGCTTATCGCTTACATATCGCTCAGCTTCAGAAAGAGTCCATTGGATTGTGCGAGCATCAGCTTTATCTAAATCTTCATGGCCAAAAGTATGACTGCCGATTTCGCGACCCGAGTCAACAAGATATTGCAATTTATCATCTATATATTCAGCTTGACCAAAACTATGGGGAAGTACAAAAAATGTAGAAGCACTACCAAAATCGGGGTATTCTTCAATAAATCTATCCATTACTCCAACAGCACAGTCAGGATCAATCGCTCCGTCTTTAAGCATTCTAAACTGTCCTTTGCTTGCATCGTCAAAGGTAAGCAAGATAGGTTTTTTTCCCGCTTCAATCGGAAAATCCATTTTCAAAAACCGCTCAACGGTAACCGGACGGTAATCATTATTATAAAGCCATAAAAGATCGTCGTAAAAGTTATCGTAAGTTCTTGTCCATCTGCCTTCTTTTTCTCCAAAATTGTGATATTCAAGAACCGCTATTTTCTCTGCTCTTTCATCATCCGCTTCTTGAACAACTTCATCTGGCGTCGTTTCTTTATACACAGGCTGCTCCGTCTCAATAAGTGAATCCTGATTAACAGCTACAGAGCGCACCAGGAGAAAAGAATTAACAACAATGCAAAATGTAAAAATACCAAGAATGAAAAGAGAGCGTTTCATAAGATAAGTGTTGCTAGGCGGTAGGAAAGATTGTATAAAAATATACTACATTTGGCAAGAAGATTTATTCTCTTTACACTGAAACAGTAAACATATTAATCACCTACCCATATGCAAACATTGTCTGACTATACACATGATGCTATTTCAATAGCCAAAGAATGCGGAAGCATATTGACATCGTATTACAATAAAGAAAACCTCTCTTATACAAAAAAAGGCTATAATGATATAGCCACAGAGGCCGATATCGCCTCTGAGAAAAAAGCGATTGAGATGATTCACGCAAAGTATCCCGATCACATAATTTATGCCGAGGAATCCGGAAAAGAAGAAGGACCGGGCGACTATAGGTGGATAATTGACCCGTTAGACGGAACAACAAATTTTAAACACAGGCTTCCCGTTTTTGCCATATCAATAGCATTGGAAATTAAAGGAGAAATATTTTGCGGAGTTATTTATGCCCCTTATTTAGAGGAAATGTTTGTGGCTGAAAAAGGAAAAGGAGCGTATTTAAATGAACAAAAAATACAGGTTTCTGTAACTAAAGGCAGCGAACTTTCACTGGCTGCAACAGGATTTATGCCCAATAAACCGGAAGCTGATGAAAATTTGAACATTTGGTCGCACGTCAGCAAAAGCGGCTATCCGTTAAGACGACTGGGAGCCGCATCGATTGATCTTGCCTACACGGCATGCGGACGATTTGATGCTTTCTGGGAATTCGGATTGCACGCTTGGGATATTGCAGCCGGGATTTTACTTGTTAAAGAAGCAGGTGGAAAAGTAACAACCGTTAAAAACAAACCAATATATGTTGAAAGTACTTCAATACTGGCAAGTAACGGTACTTTGCACAAAAAAATGCAGGATGTTATTCACGAAGCGAAGAAATAGCAGTATTACAAAGCTACCAGAGATATATTTCCATAAAAATCTTTGCGAATTCAGCTCTTGTTACAGGCTTGTTCGGACCGA
>CAZPFH010000077.1:0-925 GCA_964585825.1 uncultured Candidatus Peribacteria bacterium | reverse complement strand
TTTATATCCAATCATAACTATGTTGTAGTACCAGTCGTCAAAAGCAACATCGCCAAAAGGATTTTCAACTTCGTCTATATTTGTATCCTGCAGGGCTTTCGCAAAAAGCATAATTTTAAGAGCCTCTGCTCTTGTTATATGTCTTCCCGGTTCAAATATACCTTCTCCATAACCCTGTAAAATACCTTTCTCTGTAAGGTAATCTATATATTCCCCATACCAATTTTCGCATGATACATCAACATAAATATCATCTGAACAGATATAAGTATCAATATTTTCCTCAAGCCACATAGCTACGATTTTTGCCACTTCCGATCTTAAAATATATTGATCCGGCCTAAACGTATTATCCTCATAGCCCTCAATATATCCAAGCTCATAAATGTCATCGATTAAGCTTTGTGCCCAATGTTCATCTATATCTGCAAATGTAGATTGATCTTCATCCTCTTCTTCCTGAACTTCCTGAGTTTCATCAATCGATCTTCTGCCTCCGGCTACCGGAGTTGGAGGAAGAGGATTAGCGGCAAAATTTGCCGTAACCGAGATATCCCCTGTTACAGAAAGATCTATTCGCGGATTAATTACAGCTCCGTCAGACCAATCCACAAAATAATATCCTAAATTTGGAACTGCAGTAATAGCGGTTCCATCAGATCCATAGTTTACATTCTGCGGAGAAACTCCGGTTATTGAGCCATTCGGTCCAGCTGTGTATACAAGAGTATATGTATTCAAGGTGGTAAAGGATGTATCCCCAGACCATACCGACCAGTTATTTGAACCATCATCTTTATATCTCACTTGCCAATAATAAGTTGTATTGTAATCAAGCTCGGTTTTTCCTGCTAATTCATTAGTAAAGGTGGGGGCGCCAGCCCAGGAGGTTAAGGATGCTTGTTGTAAAGATTGACACCGACCT
>CAZPFH010000076.1:2436-4862 GCA_964585825.1 uncultured Candidatus Peribacteria bacterium | reverse complement strand
TGGAAAAAGTGCTTTCTACTCTTAAAAAGAAAACGCTTGTACTCAATTTGCATCAACTTGAATTTATAAACAGTGAAGGAATAGGCTACTTAACCGATATTTATAATCGATTGTCGGGAATGGACAAAAATGTTGTTATTGTAAACGCTTCAGATCGTATTATGGATATTTTTCAGTTGGTAGGCTTAAATCAAATCATTAACTGCTACGCAAACGAAGAAGAAATGAAAGCCGCTGTCAGCCAATAAATTATTATATTATGTTCACCTGGATACGAAAAAGCATTACAAGAAGAATGTCTCTATGGCTTCTCCTATTGGGATGTGCCGGCGGTTATGCCGCTTATTACTATTGGGATACCGCATATAGTATTCCACTTCCCTATTGTTTGGCCGGAGGAACCGTTCTTTTGATCCTTTTCATAATCATTCTTCATACATATGTAAATCGTCCCCTTCGTATCCTCACTAAACAAATGAAACTGCTTTTAACGGGACGCTCATATAAAAAAATAAGTACAAATCGCATTGATGAAATTGGTATTATCGCACAATTTTTTAATGAAATAACACAGAATCTTGAAAGCATTTCACAAAAGCTTAAAGAAGGAAGACGCATGTCGTCCGAACTTGAAATAGCAAGTTCTATTCAGCAATCTATTTTACCAAGCAAAAGCCCCGATGTTCCTCATCTGGAAGTTGTTGCGAAGTCAAGACCCGCAGTGGAAGTTGGTGGCGATAGCTTTGATTTTATACAACGTGATAATGCTACCTATTTTTATGTTGGAGATGTAACCGGTCACGGTGCTCCCGCTGCATTGGTTATGATGATGGTAAATACTTTACTTCATACATATTCCGAAATGTATTCAAGTATTTACGACATTATTGTTAATACCAATAAAATACTCAAACCTCGAATAAAAGCGGCCATGTTTATGACCATGGTTATGCTTAAATGGGATCACGCTAAAGAAACTTTATCCTATGTGGGGGCGGGACATGAGCATTTGCTTATTTACAGAAATAAAACAGGAAAAGTTGAGTCGGTAGCGGCCGGTGGTGTTGCACTTGGGATGGTTCCCGATAACAGCAAATTGGTTAAAGAAAAAGAACTTGAACTTGATGATGGAGATATGGTTGTCATTTATTCAGACGGCATTACCGAAGCCAAGAATGACAAAGGGGAAATGTTCGGATTACAAAATCTTGTTAAATTAGTGCAAAAATACGCTACTCAATATGGTCCCGAAGGAGTAACTTACCATACCGCATTGGATTTTTCCCAATATGTCGGAGATTCGGAACAAGAAGATGATATTACCTTAATGGTTCTTCGTTATTCCAAAAAAGAAAATGCCCAGGATACGAAAACATCAAAAAGCACTAATTGGTAGTATCTTATATGAAAAAGAAAGACTTCTATTTCGATTTGCCTGAAGAATTAATTGCACAAAATCCTGTTTCTCCGCGGGATAGTTCGCGTTTAATGGTTCTAAATCGATCAAAAAAAACCATTCAACATCATCATTTTTTTGAATTACCTTCTTTGCTTCCAAAAGATAGCGTTCTGGTTATTAATAATACCAAAGTTATTGCAGCACGTTTGTATGTTGTTATAGATAATAAAGAAGGTGAATTGCTTTTATTAAAAAAACAGAAGCAAAATGTATGGAGATGCATGGTGAAGCCCGGGAAAAAATTCACAAACGGAAAGTCTTTTTGTATAAAAGGAAAAAAAACATCAATTAATGCGTACGTAAAAAAAATACATAAAGACGGAACTCGGGACATCGTTTTTGAGATTCGCTCGCTTCTTTCTAAGTGGATAGAGAAAAACGGTTACGCTCCTTATCCTCCATATATAAAAAACACACGGGCTTCATTTGATGATTATCAAACAACATATGCTCAAAAAGAAGGTAGTGTTGCAGCTCCAACTGCGGGCCTGCATTTTACTGATCGTGTCTTTGATGGATTAAAAAAACGAAACATTAGTATTGCCCCTGTTACGCTACATGTTGGCAGAGGGACATTTCTACCGGTAAAAAGCGAGAATGTAAAAGATCACGTTATGCATAAGGAATGGTATGAATTGACTGAAGAAAGTGCCGATATTCTTAATAAAGCAAAGAAAGAAAAACAAAATATTATTGCGGTACGCACGCTGGAATCGAACATTCACAATGGCCGGTTTACACCAAAAACCGAAGAAACCGGTATATTCATATATCCCGGCTATAGTTATCAAGCTGTTGATGGGATTATTACCAATTTTCATTTACCGGAAAGCACGCTTATCATGCTTATTAGCGCATTTGCAGGAAAAGAATTTATTTTTAAAGCTTATCAAAAAGCTATAGAAAAGAAATACCGTTTTTACAGTTTTGGTGACGCCATGTTTATTCATTAAAGCCACCGCGGAAT
>CAZPFH010000076.1:0-2426 GCA_964585825.1 uncultured Candidatus Peribacteria bacterium | reverse complement strand
CTCTTTAATCTCGGATATGCCAAGCACCAAATCCACATCGTCACAATTGAATTTCCCTCTGTAGAGATCCTTAATATTACCACCGGCTGCTACAAACTGCTTAATTTGATTATACCCTTTATAATACAGTAAATCCTTTGTAAAACCTCCACGTTCGGAGGTATCTTCCAAACCTCGTTTTACTTTAAGAGCATTACGCCAAGCACGCTCCGGAGGAATCTTGTAATCCAGCATTTTTTCAAACACTTCGACAAATGAATGACTCAAAGCGTAATCTACGGCAAGTATTAATGAAACCGAAACATAAAGATTTTTATCCTCATCTCCTTTTTGGTTGATAATATTATACATCGCCAATCCTTCTTGTGTCTCAAGGTAATTTGCCAATCCCCTATTAAACAATTCGTAATATTGCCCTTTCCCGTTTTCGGCCGTTAAGATATGTGTTTCTATCTCATGTACAATAAGATTTTCAATTCGTCTTTCTGTAAACAAAGCGTCCTTTCGAATAAACAAACGATTGTTTTTACCCGCGATAGCGTCGGAAACCATTTGTTCTTTAATTTTGACCCGCCAATTTTTCAATCCATACTTTTCAAATACTTCATCCATCATTTGTTTTGCTTCTTGAGCTTCAATCACACCTTTTTCTTGCTTGTATGTTACCGATGTCTTGGTGATCCATTCACGAGCCCGTTCTATCATTTTCTTATCGGGAGCTCCGAACAGCTCTATGGAAGCGCGAGTAAATTCTTCCGCAAAACCTCTAAATTCAAGCAAGTGAATTTTTCTTTCAATTTCTTGCTTTTTCTTTTCAAATAATTGACCCAAGGTTGATTGATCGGTATTTATTGAGTTTAAATCACGTTTTAATGCATATAAATCGAATTTCAATTCAGGATAAATAAATTGTGGGTTTTTTTTGAAATTTTTAAAAAATGCATTTTTTTCGTCTTCCAGATTCACCGGACGCAAATGATAGAGAAGCTTTAATTTCTCATCAATTTTAATAAGCTGCTGATCTATTTCATGATAGTTGATTTCTTTTTTCTTATTTGTAGAAACAGTTGAAGTTGTTTGCGTTTCAATGTTTGCCGTTTTAGCCGTTGGTAAAACAGTTTCCCTGTCCTTTCTTGATGGATCGATAAAAAAGTTTGATAAATCACGACTACCAACAATTAATTCATAATCTTGATCGGTTATTTTTTCTATATCCACTACTGTTTGAATTCGCTCTCCTTCAATTGATAACTTTAATTTGGTTGTTGATTTTTCATCATCATAGCCATAATCATCATCAAGTAAACCGGCTTCTATTGCAAATTGTTCGTCTATCACGGACCGCTGTCTACCGGAATCTATTTTCGCTGTAACCCGTCTTGTTCCGTCTTTCAAATAAATATCAACAATTTCTTCTATACCGATGACATTTTTACCGGATACTTGATGAATATTTTTTTCAACAACATTCCCAAACATGTCTTTTGCTATTCGTACTCCTTTTGTAGGATTGGTAACTTTAACACCTTCAATTCGTTGTAATCGTTTTTTTAACGGTGCAAGATTTGCAATTTGCACACCTAAACCAGCTCGAGCATTTATTTCAAGCAAAACCGGCCCGGATGTCTTATCAATACTTATATCAGCCGCCATATATCCCAAATTGGTTATCAGCTGGCATTTTGAAGCAATCATAAGTATGTCTTCCCAATATGGTATTTTTAGACCTTTTATTGGACCAACGCCCGGAATTTCATCGATAATTTTATTTTTATACGAGATAAATGTCGCCTCTCCTTTTGCAATATCAATACCTACGCCAACTGCACCCAAGTGCAAATTCGCCTTACCCAAAGACTCCTCAGTCGGAAGTCTCAGCATAGCCATAACAGGTATAAGATTATGAACAACAACGCGAATATCGGGAAGTCCACGATATGCATAATTCGCTAAAGTTTCATGAGAAATAATTAATTGTTCAAAAAAGGCGCTATCTCCGACATTTGAAATCGAATACCGTCCATCAATGATATCCGCAATATGATCAATCAAAAATTCTTTATTCAATTTCCTTCCGGACGCCGTTATCCAGGTGTTTTCACGTCTATTAACGATAGGGATAATACCTTCTCCCCCAAACCCGTGATTAGGCTTTATAATAAAAGTGTTCGGCAACGAAGAGAAATCAAACTTTTCCAATTTTTCTTTGGAACTTATTGATCCGTACAGTTTTGGAACAGGTATCCCGCGAGCAGACAAAAATTTCTTCGTTTTCAACTTATCATCCGCGAGTTTTATAGTTTTTTTCTTATTGTATGGCCGGATATATTCTAAATTTCGTGCATTTAAGCCAAGCAGGCCTTTCCCATTTAAAAACATAAACAAAGGTTATTCCTCTTCTACGTGCCGAAGCACTTCTCTGAATC
>CAZPFH010000075.1:0-4882 GCA_964585825.1 uncultured Candidatus Peribacteria bacterium | reverse complement strand
CTACCCGGCCAAAAATCACAATAAAATGAAAAATATATTAGAAACTATTTAATGTTTAACAACAGTATATATGGCACCTAAGAAGGTACTCACCGTGATAAAATTACAAATCCCAGCAGGAAAGGCTAATCCGGCACCCCCTGTCGGTCCGGCACTTGGACAACACGGCTTGAACATACAAGATTTTTGCACACAGTTTAACAATAAAACCGGTGATAAAGGAGATACGATTATTCCGGTTGAAATAACTGTTTACGAAGATCGATCGTTTACGTTTATAACTAAAACGCCTCCTGCAGCCGTTTTGATAAAGAAAGCCATTAATCTCCAAAAAGGTTCCGGAGAGCCAAATAAAAACAAGGTTGCATCAATAAAGAGAGATCAATTGGTGAAAATTGCAGAAGAAAAAATGGAAGATTTGAACGCGCACGATGTTGATGCCGCTGTAAATATTATTGCGGGAACTGCACGAAGCATGGGAGTAACCGTTGAAAAATAATAGACCCTATCTATGGCAAAAGGTAAAAGAAAATCTTCAGATGATAAAAAAGTCTCTATAATACGGCTTATTTATCTTTACATTATAAGTGCAATAACTTTTATTGTTTTTCTCATTGGAGCTGTTTCTCTTGTGAATCTTGGACTCAAAGTATTTGTTTTTGATATACAGGAAGACTACTACAGGCCGGAAAGCCCCATAATGGTTTGTGAGCGCTATGCGCCGCCTGTAAAAGAAACTGAAGAGGAGACCGAGTATGATGAACTTCAACGTGAAGCGTACGAAGACTGTCTCGAAAAACAACAAAAACTGGAAGAAAAAAGAGAATCTCGCTGGATTTCACAGTCAGTTGCTCGCGATTTATCCATAGGTATAGCACAAGTACTCGTTGCTTTGCCGCTATGGCTTTTTCATTGGAAAATCATTGAACGAGATCGAAAAAAACGTTTAACTCGTGGGAGAACGAAAAAGTAATCGTTCGCTTGCACCACTTAACCCCTTTTATTATGTCTAAACGAAGCAAAAGCTATCGAGCTGCAAAAGAAATGCTCGAAGAAAAAGATTTCTTCACAATTGATGAAGCAATCCCTCTTTTATTAAAAACCGCACAAACAAAATTCGACAGTTCATGTGAAGTACATCTTAATCTTGGAATTAATCCGAAACATGCCGATCAAATTGTGCGAGGAACAACGAAGATGCCTCATGGAACCGGGAAAAAATATCGTATTGTAGCTCTTGTTTCTGAAGATAAAGAAAAAGAAGCTAAAGATGCCGGTGCCATAGAGGCAGGTGGCGGTGACCTTATTGAGAAAATAAGCAAAGGATGGCTTGATTTTGATATTATGATTGCTATGCCAAGTATGATGAAAGAAATTGGTAAAGTTGCAAAAATACTTGGACAGCAACGTCTCATGCCAAGCCCTAAAGCGGGAACTGTAACAGACGACATCGGACAAACAATAAACGATATTATGGAAGGAAAAGTTGAATATCGTAACGACAAACAAGGAAACTTACATAATATTTTCGGTAAAGTATCTTTTGGAGACGAAAAATTGAAAGAAAATCTTAAAAGTTACCTTAAAGCTGTCGTTGAAGCGAAACCTACAGGCGTTAAAGGTGTGTATATTAAATCAATCACCCTCTCAACCAGTATGAGCCCGGGTATTAAAGTAGACACACAAGAAGCATACGCATAATATCTACCGACACATATTAACAATAATCGGTTCATAATGCGCTAAGGTGTCCTCAAGCTTAATGAAGACCTCTTTTCCGCTTTCACACCGCAATTTAATGCTGTTTTGATCTGCGTTGAAGGTTACATTTTCAACTGAAGGAAGCTGCTGTAATGCCACCAGTGATTCTTGTACCGAAGAAAACGAGCTATTGATATATAGTGCAATAGCAATCGCCATAATAATAACCGCGATAATAATAGGCTTAAGGTACGAAAACAAGTTTTTCATCTGAAGGAGATAAAGACTTTTCAGCTTCCAAATCAAGTGCTTTTTGCAATGCATGAAGCGCTACTTCCAATTGATCATCACTCGGTTCTTTGGTGGTGAGACGCTGGAAAGCCAGTCCGGGAGAAATAAGCATTTTCATAATCGGATTCCCCTGCTTTTTCGCACTCCATTTAAGAAACTCATACGAAACAGCTGCTATAACAGGTAGCAACAACATTCTATTGATAAAATTCATCGTAAAATCCGGATTTCGAGGCAATACCGTATAGACCAAAATGCTGATCATGAAAACGATAAAAATAAAACTCGTTCCACATCGTGGATGAAAACGAGATTGTTTCCTTGCATTTTCAACATTCAGCCCGCCTCCGTTTTCATAAGCGAAAATAGATTTGTGTTCCGCCCCGTGATATTCAAAAACTCGCTTAATACTCGGCATAAAGCTCAAAAGAAAGATATAAAGTAAGAAAAATGATGTTTTTAATATGCCATCAAGAACATTATATAAAACCGAATTGCGAAACGGTTCATATATACTGCTTACCCATTCTGTAATCCATAGTGGTAAAAATTTAAACAGGAATAAGCTAAGTGAAATTGCAATAACAAAAGAAAAAGCGAACAGTATGCCCTCCCCTATCTTCTGTTTTCGTGTTTTTTCCTCTTCTTCTTGCCCCGGCTCTTCAATCATTTGATTTGCCGAATAATTAAGGGTTTTCATGCCGATCATCATCATTTCACCAAGATTTATAATTCCTCTAATCAAAGGAAGTCCGAGAATTCTTATCTTTTTTGAAAGTGATAGAAACGAATCATCTTTAACCCTGATTGTCCCGTCTTCTTTGCGAACCGCCACCGTAACAAACTCATTGGAACGCATCATTACACCTTCAATAACGGCTTGTCCTCCAACCGCAAAATCAAATGTTGGCTTGATTTGTTTTTTCATATCATCTCTGTTAAACAGCATTGACCAAATAGCCGGTCTTTCATTAAATTATACACAGTTTTATTTGTCAATTCAATATATATGATTACAGTTCTGCTTGAAGGAAAACACACGAACACTTATATGAACGGGTATTATCGCATTGAAGATTTCACCTCAAGTGCAACACTTATTACCCTTAAGGATTCCGTAATATTGGTAGATACAGGCACTTTGGCTTATCGAACAAAACTTCTAGATGCTTTAAAACGTCATCAAATATCACCTTCAGATGTTACACATATTATCAATACACATTTTCACCTTGATCATATTTCAAACAATACTTTATTTAGAAATGCAAAACAGATTTCAGAGCATGCAGTATTTGATTTGGGCAATGGCAAATGTACTATTTATCAAAATCAAAAACTTCTTAACAAGCAGCTTCCGGATGGAATTGAATTCTTCAAGACGCCCGGTCATTTTAAAGGCCACTGTTCAGTAAGATATAAAGAAAACGGCACGCGATATGTAATGGCCGGTGATATTATTCGTGAAGATATTATTCGAGGAGAAGGCTTTTCAGCCAACGGTATTTCAAAAGAATTCTACCAAAGTATGAAAAATGTTTTTTCAAAAGCAGACGTGATTATTCCTGGACACGGACGGATTATTGAAGGTACACTTTTTGACGAATTGCATTCCTTGGTTCTTAACGAATTCCCCAAAAAACATGAACTTTAAAGTTAAAATTAAACGCATTGATAAAGATCTTCCTCTTCCCGCATATGAAACGAATGGATCGGTCGGCTTTGATATTGTTGCGCGTAAAGAGATCACCATACCTCCAAAAGAAATAAGTTTGGTGCCCGGGAATATTATCGTGGCTGTTCCCGATGGTTATATGCTTGTCGTAGCGTCACGTAGCAGTACCCCAAAGAAAAAGGGTCTTACTCCCCCACATGGACTTGGTATCATAGACCACGATTATTGCGGTGAGCAAGACGAAATAAAGATTCAAGTATATAACTTTACGGAAAATTCTGTTACAGTTCAAAAAGGAGAGAAGATCGCCCAAGGAGTTTTTATCAAAATAGACAAATTATCTTGGGAAGAAGTGGATACTATGGATAATGCTTCTAGAGGTGGTTTTGGCTCAACGGACATTCATTAATTCGTATTATGCTCAGAGGAAAGTTCATTACCTTTTACGGTATCAACAACATCGGGAAATCAACGCATGCACGTATTTTATGCGAACGATTGAAAAAAGAAGGATATGATCCTCTATATATCAAATATCCTATTTATGATTTGCAACCGTCGGGCCCTCATCTTAACAGAATACTGCGCGATGGATCACAAAAAATATCTGAAGAGGAATTGCAGTTATGGTTTACTATAAATCGTCATCAGCATCAGGAAACATTGAAATCAATGTTAATGGATGGAAAAACCATTATCGCAGAAGACTATATCGGAACCGGCATCGCATGGGGCATTTCAAAAGGTTCAAACGAAGAATGGCTCGAACAAATCAATAAATACCTTTTACGTTCAGATCTTTCTATCGTTATTGACGGAGAACGCACCAAGCAAGCAATTGAAACCGATCATATACACGAAACAAACGATTCTCTCATGAGAAAATCGCGAGAAGCTCATTTATACTGTGCAAAAAAATATGCGTGGTATATTATCAAACTTCAAGAGAAAAAAGCAGACACCGCCCACTTGGTATGGGAAACCGTTAAAGAATTTTTCAACTATTCTTCGTAAATATTATAAAGAAAAAACAATAAAAACAGCCCCCATCGCCCATAATACCGAAAGGCCGACAAGGGTTATTATCATGGCTGCAGAAAACCATGAAAGGCTATTCATTGTATCAACAAAAAGATATATTGGGCTGACGTTATTTTTTATTTTCATATATTTGTTTTTGGTAAGTTTATTATATAATATTTTATATAAATTGTA
>CAZPFH010000074.1:590-4885 GCA_964585825.1 uncultured Candidatus Peribacteria bacterium | reverse complement strand
ATATGATTTTATTACCGACTTAAGGGCAAAACAAAAAGATAGGTGGAAGGTTGTTATTTTTACGAAAAAAGAACAAGAAATAAAAAATATTTTAAAAGAGAACAATGTGCCTTTTTTGGATAATCCGGAAAAATTAAGCAAGGGAGCTAAAAGAATGCAGTTTTTGCACTTGTACACACTTGATAAAGAAGCGGTTTTTCCAAAGCCGTTTCAAAATCCCGAACTTAAACTGTTGTTTTTGACAGACCAAGACATAGTTTCGTTTAAAGAAGAGAGTAAAAAACCTTTTAATCAAAAAGTATATCTTGATTTTCTTACAGGCTTGAAACCGGGTGATTATGTTGTCCATGCCGATCACGGGATAGCTCGTTTCTTGGGGCTTGACCGAAAAACGATTGACGAGGTGACCCGCGAATATATGAAGCTCGGGTATGCGGAAAACGACAAACTCTTTGTGCCTATCGATCAGGCTGACAAAGTAAATAAATATATAGGTGCGGACGAACATGTTCCGAAATTAACCCGCCTGGGATCTGCGGAGTGGTCTACAATCACAAACCGTGTAAAGAAAGAGACTGAAAAAATTGCCAAAGAACTTTTAATTTTATATGCAAAAAGGCGCAGCGCGAAAGGAACAAAGTTTCAAAAAGACCGTGATATACAGGAGAAATTTGAAGCTACGTTTCCATACGAAGAAACGCCGGGACAAATTAAAGCGATTAACGATGTAAAAGACGATATGGAAAAACAAGTACCGATGGACAGACTTATTTGTGGTGACGTTGGTTTTGGAAAAACGGAAGTGGCGATGCGTGCCGCATTCAAAGCGGTGCAGGACAAAAAGCAGGTTGCGCTTGTTTCTCCCATTACCATTTTGGCGGATCAGCATTATCGTTCGTTTACCAAAAGAATGGATCCGTTTAATATCCGCGTTGCAATGCTGAGTCGATTTAAAACAAAAAAGCAACAGAAAGAAATCATTAAGCAAATTGAGCGTGGTGAAATCGATATAGTTATTGGCACACACCGCTTGCTACAGCCTGATATTGGATTTAAAAATCTTGGACTTGTTGTTGTTGATGAAGAACAACGTTTTGGGGTGAGGCAAAAAGAAAAACTAAAAGAGATGAAAAGTGAAGTTGACGTGCTGACGCTTACGGCAACTCCTATTCCGCGTACCTTAAATATTTGTTTGAACAAATTACGCGATATTACAACCATTACAACAGCGCCGCCGGGAAGACTTCCAATTATAACCGAAGTGCGTCGATACTCAAACGGGTTGGTGCGCGAAGCAATTCTTAAAGAGAAAAAACGAAACGGGCAGGTATATTTCTTACATAACCGCGTACAGACAATTGATAGTGTTGCTGATAAATTACGCAAGTTGGTTCCCGAAGCAACATTCGGTGTTGCGCATGGAAAACTTGGAAGCGGTGACTTGGAAGAGACTATTGTAAAGTTTAAAGAACATAAGTTTGATGTATTGGTAAGTTCAACCATTATTGAAAACGGGATTGATCTGGCAAATGCAAATACGCTTATTGTAAACAACGCTGAACGCTTTGGACTTGCCCAATTATATCAGTTGCGCGGACGAGTCGGTCGCGGGAAGACACAGGCGTATGCGTACTTTTTGTATCAGGGCCAGCGTCTGAAACTTGATGCGAAAAAACGTCTTCGCGCTATTGTTGAAGCATCTGATTTGGGCAGCGGATTCCAAATTGCAATGAAAGACCTGGAAATTCGAGGTGCCGGTGATATTTTGGGCGCAAACCAACATGGGGTTATCAATGTCGTTGGCGTTTCTCATTTTATTCGTATGTTAAACAAGGCCGTTGAAGACCTTAAGAGTGGTAAAATTAAGACCGGAGATGAAGATGAGGAGATCGCTGATGTTGCTATTGAATTGCCGGTGTCGGCCTTTATTCCGGATAGCTATATTGTGAATCCGAAAGATAAAATTAACGCTTACCAAAAACTATCGTCGGCGGACAACTTGTCTTACCTGAAAGATCTTCGTAAAGAAACAATTCAAGAGTATGGAAAGATGCCTCGCGAAGTACACAACTTATTCCGCGTATTAACGCTGAAAATTGAGGCTAAAAAAGCAGGATTGACCAACATAAAAGCCGAAAATATTCACATGGCAAAAGGAAAACAGATTGTTCTTACCATGTCGAAAAAGGTGAAACCGGAAAACATCATGAACCTACTCGAATACAATTCAAAATGGCTTATTAGCGGGACAAAATTAAAAATTCCTATAGAAGAACTCGGTGTTCACTGGTTTGATTCGATTAAAAATAATGTGAAAAAATTACAAAAAAAGATTAAAAATAAATAAAGGGGGTTGACAAGATGCCGCAAAACCCTGATAATTGTTTTCACAATGGAAAAAGCATAGGCGCTCTTTAACAACAAGGGGATGTACTGGCATTCGACAGAGGTCATACGAAATGTTAAGTAGCAATCTGGGGATTGCACCGTCTCCCCATATATCCGTCCGGTGTATTTTAGATGCTGACGAAGTATCAGAATCAAGCCCGGCTTATCTTGCTCAGTATGGATTCGCTCCTGCTATGGCAGTTGCATAAGTATGCTTGATCATTAAGGGCCCATAGAGGCGCTTACGTTCTTATGGTTGACACCCGATATTCCTTTAAGAACGCCACCCCATCGGGTTAGATCTTCTTGTTTCCCGGTTTGAAAGTTGATCGAATCCTTTAAACCGACCGGCATATAACGCTTTTGATTATTTTTTATGTTATGTGACGTAATTAAAATGATCTATGATTGTAGACGCTTATTGTTTCGGCCTTTGGACCCGGGTTCGACTCCCGGCATCTCCACCAAAAAACCGACACAATTTTTAATGTGCCGGCTTTTATTTGTAAAAAGGTAAATGGCGCGTTACACGTTAAACGAAAAAACCAAAATAAATCAGAACGCCGCCAAAAATCATATATCCTACGCCCGCAACAATAAACATGGAAGCGCTATTGAGAATGCCGGCAACCATTTTAGCCACCTGTTTTGGAAAAATAACCAGAACGAAACCTTTGATGAGGGCGATCCAACCAAAAATAGTGATAATCACGCTCCAGTGCATTTCCCAAATATTATGCGTCAATACAAAAGCAGTTCCGACGATCAACGCGAATACTGCTGAGAAAAACATAAAACCATCGCTTTTAATCACCTCTTGATACATTTTTTTATAACGCTCGGCGTTGCAAATAAGACCAAATCCCAGCACAAAGAGAACAATACCGAGAACCTGGGCGAGTAGTAGAGAAAGCTCCATAAAAACGGGGTTATTAATTATCATCTTTCATCATACCACGATTGCTTTCTTTCCAAAAGGACGCTACAATAACGGCACCATTATAAATCTACAATGACACTTACTAATATACTTATTATCGGCGCGGCAACAGCCGTTGGCGCACTGGCAAGTCAGCTTATCTTTCGACGGCTGAAATTTCTTGATATTCAAAAAACAAAGGAAAAAGCGGAAAAGATTGTTGCTGAAAGCAAAAAGGAGGCACAAGTAATTAAAGAAGAGGCGGAAAAAAGAGCGGAAATGACAAGAAAAAATAAAGAAGATATGACAAAACAAATGAAAACGCTTATTCACACCATAGAACAAAATGTTGTTTTTAAAGAAGAAGCGCTTGAGCGAAAACAGCTACGTAATACACATTTGCGCGGAGCGACACTCGATATTCAAAAAGAAATTAAAGACTCTGAAAAACGACAGAAAGAATTAGAGGAAATGGTTAAAGATCATTTGGCAAAACGCTGCGGCCAAACTATTGAAAACATTAAAGACGCTTTATTGCGGAGATATAAAACCGATATCAACGAACAGCAAGCCGACAGTATTAAAAAGAAAATTGAATTTGCCAGAGAAAATGCGGAAAAAATCGCAAAAAATATTTTGAAAAGTTCAATGCAAAAATATACCGACACATCATCGGTTGAAAAACGAGAGGCAAAAATCAAAGTTCGCCATGAACGATCAAAAGCGAGAATAGTTGGAAAAAATGCGGAAAATATAATGTTATTTGAAAAACTTCTTGACGTTGATGTTGTATTTAATGATGAGCCGAAAACAATCGTTGTTTCAACGTTTGATCTTCTACGGAAAAACGTTGCTCGGGTTGCTATCGAAAAGCTTGTTAAAATGAGACATATCGGAGAAAAAGAAATTAAAAAAGCGATTCAAGAAGCAAAGAAAATAATAGAAAAAGACTTGGTTGAAGTGGGAAAAAAGGCGATTAAGAAAATGG
>CAZPFH010000074.1:0-580 GCA_964585825.1 uncultured Candidatus Peribacteria bacterium | reverse complement strand
ATGGGTTTTAAGCGAGAATTTGATCCGGAACTTATAAAAATTGTGGGTCGATTAAAGTACCGAACCAGCTACGGACAAAATATTTTGCTTCATTCGTTTGAAGTTGCGTCTATGGCTGAATTGCTTGCGAGTGAACTTGGTTTGGATGCCGAAAAAACAAAAATTGCAGCATTCTTTCACGATATCGGAAAGGCAATTGATCAACATATTGAAGGCTCGCACGATGTTCTTACTCGTGAAATAATGACAAAATTTAACTTCCCTGAGGACGAAATTCACGCGGCATGGACTCATCATGAAGCGGAAACACCCGAGACACCGGAGGCACGTATTGTTATGGCGGCCGATGCTATCTCGGCGGGACGGCCGGGAGCCCGTCAAGAGTCGCTTGAACGATATATTAAACGTCTTCGTGCATTGGAAGAAATAGCCACAAAGCATGAGGGGGTAAGTAAAACCTATGCTATTTCAGCGGGAAGAGAATTGCGCGTGCTGGTTAATCCGGAGGATGTTTCCGACAAAACCATGAAAGAAATGGCCGGCGATATTGCCGAAGAAATTGAAGAAAAACTTAATTATC
>CAZPFH010000073.1:2959-4995 GCA_964585825.1 uncultured Candidatus Peribacteria bacterium | reverse complement strand
CGCAGGGAGTCAACAGTATCTCTATCGATCTCTCCTTTGATCACTATAGTTTTATAAGGAGTATCGTCTTCTGTTTCTTGAGGTAATAATTCTATAGTTGCCATATTATTCGGGATTAAATTGTATAGCTTGATTATATCAATTGATATGCTTTTCAGCACTCTGTTAACATTTTCCACTTCTTTATACTTATTGACAAGTTCATATACGCTTCAAAGCTTCAATAATATTGTTGTGTCAAGTCTTTCTGGTGTTTTTTCCAATGTAATCGCAATAATGAGGCTTTAATTATCATTCTAAACAAAAAAGCCTTTTCGCACTTTGACTTCGAAAGTGTTAACTACATGAAATTTTTTAATTTCTTCGTCGGTACCGATATAGAGAACAACGTGATAAATACCGGTTTCTGCAAAGGGGATAGTAAATTTAAAGTTTTTTCCTTCAACTTTAATCAGTTTTTCGTAAAGTGGCTTATCATCGTTAACGGTCCTTTTAATCTGATAAATGATATCTCTCGGCTTGTTAAAAAAGAACCCTTGCATGGTGAGCCCTTTTTTCATTCGAACCACTTTTTGTACCTTTTTAGTAAATACCAATGCTCGTTTGGCAAAATTTTGAGTAAAGAAATATGATTTATCCATACCTTTTACAATACCGATGCCAACACAGTTATAATCGCTTTTCAAAATATTTGCGCGATGCCCGGGGCTGTTCATAAGGCCTATTTGGGCTCGTTTTACTGGTATTTCATAGCCACGTATTTTAGCTAAATTTTCACCGGCAATAACATCGGTAACGCCGGCTTGATCAAGACGATCGAAGGGAGTTTCCCCCATAATATTTTCGTGTTCAAAATAATTTTTTCTTGCCATATCGCGGCTATGGCGTCGAGCTACTTCGCGAAGATCTTCCTGCATACGCAAAAAGTTTAAACTGTGAGCTTTCCTGTCTTTATTGACCAAAGATAACATCTTCCATTCCATGGTACGAAGCGACCTTGGTAAAAACAAAAGACGTAATGCATATTTTATTTTTTCCCACCAAGTCATAAACAGGGGATAATCAGATATTATTCAATAAGTGTCCTAATTTTTCTTTTTTGGTTTGCAAATAAGATTTATTGCTTGCACAGGTATTTGTTTCTATTGGCACACGTTCAACAATATCTAAGCCGTATCCTTCAAGCCCAATGATTTTACGAGGATTATTGGTAAGGAGTTTCATTTTCTTTATACCGGCATCAGCTAAAATTTGTGCTCCGATACCATATTCTCGCAAATCATCCTTAAAGCCTAATTTTTTATTAGCTTCAACCGTATCATATCCTTGGTCTTGTAAGTTATAAGCCTTAATTTTATTTGTTAGCCCTATGCCGCGCCCTTCATCGCGAAGATACAACAGGGCTCCTCGTTTTTCTTTTGCTATAGCCTTTAATGCATAATCTAATTGCTTCTGACAATCACATCGTATTGAATGAAATATATCTCCGGTCATACACTGAGAATGAACACGAACCAATATGGGGTCTTTTTTTGTAAGATCTCCCATACTTAATAATACATGTTCTTTTTGAGTTATTCTGTCTTCATAAACGCTAATACTAAACTGACCGTATGCGGTGGGAAGAGATGCTTGTGCTGTTTGAAACACTAATTGTTCATGTTTTCTTCGATATGCAATTAAATCGCGTATCGAAATCATAACCATGTCGTGTTGATTCTTAAAAGCAATCAAATCATTAAATTTGGCCATACTGCCATCATCGTTCGCTACTTCACAAATAACTCCCGCTTTAGGCAGTCCCGCCATTTCAAGTAAATCCAAACAAGTCTCGGTATGCCCTGCTCGTACCAGAACACCACCGTTCTTGCCTCGAATAGGGAAGACATGGCCGGGTTTTACCACATCGGCTTTTGTTGTTGATTCTCGTGCCAACAACGAAAGCGTGTGTGCACGATCTTGTGCTGAAATACCGGTAGTAACGTTATCTTTTGCATCAATAGATACTGTAAAATTGCATTTTGTACATTCATGGT
>CAZPFH010000073.1:0-2949 GCA_964585825.1 uncultured Candidatus Peribacteria bacterium | reverse complement strand
ATAAGGCCACGCCCCTCTTTGGCCATGAAATTAACTTTTTCCGGTGTAATATGATGTGCGGCACATACCAAATCTCCCTCGTTTTCACGATCTTCACTGTCAACGACCACAATAATGCGGCCGTCGGCAACGGCCTGTATCGCTTCTTCTATGGTATTAAGGCGATTCATGTTAAATAGAATATCTCACGAACTTTTCCAGCTTGATATTTTCACCGATCTTGTTAATTGCTTCTTTAAGTAATTCTTCAACTGTCATATCCGGGTTCTTAACGAATGGCTGTGTTAACAAAGCCATCTCTTCACGAAATTTATTTTCTTTACCTTCCATAATTTTATCCCAGATTTTTTCAGGTTTTCCTTCGTTTTTAAGTTGATCTTCCCAAATTTCTTTTTCTTTATCGATTAACTCAGCGGGAACTTCTTCGGGAGTTAAGTAAAGAGGCCCTGACGCAGCTACATGCATGGCAATATCACGCGCAAGTGATTGGAAATCATCATTTTTTGCAACAAAATCGGTTTCACAACCCAAGTGGACAAGAACACCAATTTTATTATTTGAATGAATGTACGAAGCAATAACACCTTGACCGGTTGACCGTTCAGCTCGTTTTGCAGCTTTTGCTTCACCTTTTTTTCGCAAAATATCGAGTGCTTTATCGGCATCGCCATCAGTTTCATTCAAGGCATTTTTACAAGCCATCATAGAAGCGCCGGTGTCAGCTCGTAATTGTTTAATTTGTTCAACAGTAACAGTCATAATAAATAATTAGTGAGTAGAATAAAAAAGCGTATTATGCTTGTGGCGGTTGCTGGTTTTGGCCGCCATCACTGCTTTTATTAGCAGTATCTTGATTCTGGGGCGGCGTTGGTGGGGGAGTTTGTTGTTTCGTTTCTTCCGCAGGTTGTTGTGGTTGTTGATTTTGCTGAGCATCCTTTGGTTGAGCAGGTTTAGCTTCAGGTTTTTTGCCCGTTACCGAACCGATAATCGAATCGGTGGGGATTTTCTTTGCAACCGCAGATAACACCGGCAGTTCAAGTTTATAGCTTTGAATAGATTTGATAACACCGAATACTGCAAGAACAGTAGCTCCAAGAAGGAGAAGGCCACCAATAATTCCTATAATTGAAGGCATTGCAAATAAAATCAGACTTACAAACCATACTGCAAAAATAGTTAAACCCTGCGCTGCATGATGTTTGCAGAATTCACTTTTTGGATTAATGGCAAGGGTAACTATTCCTAAAAATGCAATGTAGCCGATAGCCGCCCACATTCGCTCCTCCTGCGATGTTTTTTCCGGTTTTTGAGCAGGAGCGGGGGGTTTTTGCTGAGGTGGTTGTTGTTTTTGTTCGGCCTGCTGTTGATTTTGTTGCTCAGCCTGAGGCTGCGGAGTAGCAGAAGGCTGCTCTTGCTCAGCAGGCTGACTCTGTTGTGGAGCCTGAGGTTGCTGAGGTTGATTTTGTTGAGATTGATCATCTTGAAACATAGTGTCTTGTTAAGAGGCAAGGGTAGTTTAAGATTTCTTTTTGCTTTTAACGTTTAAAATAGCATCTTCCACTTTTGAAAGAAAATACTTAAGTGATTTAACCGCATCATCGTTTCCGGGAATAGGATAATCAATTTCATCGGGATCAGCATTCGAGTCGGCAATTGCAACAACCGGGATATTGAGTTTATTAGCTTCTTTTACTGCAATGTTATCTCGCACACTATCGATAACAAATAAGGCGTGTGGTTTTTTCTTCATGCCTTTTAATCCACCGAAAGCCGTTTCAAGCTTTTCAAGTTCTTTGGTGAATTTACTTACTTCTTTTTTGGTATATTTTTCAAATTCACCGTTTTCCTTCTTTTCAGTAAGTTCAAGAAAATATTTGATTCGTTTTTTGACCGTTGAGAAATTTGTAAGAAGACCGCCTATCCACTTATGAGTTACATAAGGCATATTGCATCTCTTCGCAACACCTTCAACGAGTGTAGCAGCTTGCTGTTTAGTACTTACAAAAAGGACAGTTTTTCCTTCTTCAACAGTTTTTTGAAGAAAAGCCAATGCAGCCTCCTGCATATCAAAAGTTTTCTGTAAATCAAAAATATGGATTCCGTCTCGAACACCATAGAGATAGTTTTTCATTTTCGGATTCCATTTGTGGGTCTGATGCCCAAAATGCACGGCCGCTGCCAGCATTTCTTTTAGTTCTGCTTGTGACATATCCTTGGGGTTATCATCCAGCTTATCTTAGCTCGTTACGTAGCCCTTAAAGGGAGGATGCAACAATTGAAAAGTTGGACTAGAATTAAATGCACCGCTACTGTAATATAACGGCAGCTCAATTGCAAGAAAAAAGCCTGTAATATGCTTAATTCATTACGTAAAAAAATCGATCAGATTGACACTCGTATTGTAGAACTTTTGTTGGAGCGCTATCACGCAGTGAAACAAATCGGATCTGTAAAGCAACAAAACAACATACCTGTTGAAGATAAAAAACGCGAAGAACAAGCGTTAAAAACACTTTTAACTCACTACAGTAAGACGCAGGAAGAAAAGCGTTATATCCGTGCTATCTTAAAAACAATACAAAGTAAGTCAAAACAGATACAAAAAGAGGATAGGTAATGTATATATAGTTTACAACAGCGCGAAAAATTGGTAAAATAATATAAAGCATTATTTTGCTATAAACGTCATGAATGACATTGCAACAACAATAAAAAACAATACAAAAGAGCCCATAAAGATATCGATCACATTGCCCACACATGCTTATTTTATGTCGGGCATTCGGGATTTCACTCTTTCTTTAATACGTAATACTTCGGAATTTTCCGAGCAATGGGCTTATAGATTTCAATCTGTTGTTGATGAGCTTTGCAATAATGCAATTGAACACGGTTCAAAGCCGGGTGAAGAAATAGCGGTTTCCCTTGAAGGCGGAGTGATCGGCAGAA
>CAZPFH010000072.1:0-5034 GCA_964585825.1 uncultured Candidatus Peribacteria bacterium | reverse complement strand
TAACAAAAAAGGGTTTTTTTGGCATAAAAAAACTCTATCGGATATATATAAAAATAATCTTGATATATTTATATCACCAACAAGCTACATAATTCCGGCAATGCATAATCCGAAAAAACTGCGCGTACTAATGACCGTCCATGACCTCATTGCCTTCCTTTATCCCAAACAACACAACAAAAAAGCTGTTTTAACTGAAAAATTAACATTAAAACGAGCATCACGAAAAGCGTATAAATTATTAAGTGTATCGGAAAATACAAAAAAAGATCTCATGAAACAGTTTAATCTTCGGGATCGTGATATAGCCATCATACCCAATGCCGCTTCGGATGCATTCGGCATAATAGAGCCGGAAAAGTGTAAATCACTAAGCGATAAATATAATTTACCCAAGACCTTTATTTTTTCAGTAGGGACTTTGGAGCCAAGAAAGAATTATCCCGCATTACTCGAAGCTTACGCCAAAATAAAGCCATACCATTCAGATGTTCACCTTGTAATTGCAGGCAAGAAAGGATGGTTAAGCGATAGTATTTTTAAAACCGTCGACACATTAAAACTCAACGATAAAGTACATTTTTTAGGATATGTAGATGAAAGAGATCTTGCCATTTTGTATAATCTGGCTCACCTTTTTGTATACCCGTCGCTCTATGAAGGTTTTGGTATTCCTCCTTTAGAAGCAATGAAATGCGGATGCCCGGTTATCACATCAAACACGTCTTCATTACCGGAAGTTGTTGGTGATGCGGCACTATGCGTCAATCCCCACGATCCATCGGCAATCGCCGATGCGATACATAATGTTTTAAAAAACCCGACATTACTAAATTCGTTGATAAAAAAGGGATTGGAACGACATACTCGTTTTTCTTGGGACTTAAGCGCACGAAAACTGCTTGCTATCATAAATGAAGTTTAGCTAAAATTAACTTGCTATGTCTAAAGTAAAACTACCAAAAAAAATTGATACCGTTGCGATTATTACAAAGCGCAACATTATTGCCCGAAAAGAGGTGGTCTTTGAACTTGTAAAATACCTCAAAAGAAAGAATAAAAAAATACTGTTCGACAACAACAGTGCCGCTCTTATGAAAAACGAACTTGGACATAAGAAAGAAAAGTTACTTAAAGAAGCAGATATGGCAGTTTGTTTGGGCGGAGACGGAACACTGCTGAAAACCGCACGAAGAACCAACAAAAAAAAGGTTCCTGTTTTAGGTGTAAATATGGGTACACTCGGTTTTTTAACAGAAACCACGCCGGACAAAATGTACAGTGCTCTCGATAGAGTATTTGAAAATAATTATGTTATCGATCGTCGATTTATTCTACGTGTCACTATTTATCGAGACGGTCAAAAACTGTATACCAATCTGGCATTAAACGATGCGGTGATTAACCAAGGACTATTCGCTCGACTAATCGATTTGCGTCTGGAGGTTAACCAACGAAAGATTATTGACTTTGAAGCTGATGGCATAATCGTGGCTACACCAACGGGTTCAACAGCTCACGCCTTATCAGCCGGCGGTCCTATTGTGCATCCTTCAGTATATTCTTTTGTTATTGTTCCGGTTTGTCCCGCTTCGCTTTCGGTACGTCCGATTGTCATACCGAACGATAGGCAGTTAAAAATTATTGTTCAAACTCACCGCGTTAAAGAGCATGTCGGACTAACCTTGGACGGACAAGAAACGTTCGACCTTGAATATGGCGATGAAATCAAAATTAGAAAATCTTCAAGATGGTTCGATATGATTCGCCTCACAGGTGGAAATTATTATAAGATGCTTCGCACAAAATTGCATTGGGGAGATTGATAAAATCATTGTCTGTAATTTACACTTGCTCCTCTTTCAAGTTAGTTTTAAGATGCACGTATAGTCTCACTACTTAAGCACTTTGTGCCATGGATATTTTTCCAAAGCTCCCCAGCGATTGTACGCTTTTGTACAACCCGAGTTTTGAGCAACTCGACGAAATGATTGCTGCGATGCCAAATGCAAAAAAAACAAAATATGGCAATTGGAATGTTTCAACAAAGGTTACTTCACGAAGTGCACCCAGCACGTTTGTTATAACCGAAACGCCGGAAAAACACAGCATGAAAACCATTACCCCCGAAGAAGGAGAAGAAATCGCAGAAAAACAGAACCGTTACATGAAGAATAAAAAGATGATTGTTATTGATGGATTTATCGGAGACGACCCCTCTTTCAGAACAAAAGCACGGTTAATTGTAGAGGAATCGGCAGCCAATGTCGCGGCCATGCAAAAAACGATGTATTATCCTTTATCAAATTATGAGAATGAAAATTACGACCCTGAAGTAACCGTTATTATGACGCCCGGACTCGACATGCCGGAATATCCGGACAATCGCGTTATATCTGTTAATTTAGAAAATAATGTCACTCGTGTTTGTAATTCTGACTATTTTGGTGAATCAAAAAAAGGCGGGCTTCGTATGTGGAATAATATTGTCTACAAGCGAGGCGGATTAGCTCTTCACGCAGGATGTAAAATTATCCCTACAAACAATGGTGATAAGACAATTCTTATTATAGGCCTTTCCGGAACGGGAAAAACAACAACAACCTTTACCGATCAAAATAATTCCAAACCTATACAAGATGATTTTGTGACGCTTATGCCGGACGGGAAAGTATACGCAAGTGAAGCCGGTTGTTTTGCAAAAACATTCGGGCTGAATCCAAAAACGGAAGCTGCAATTCACAAAGCAACAATTTCGCCTCACGCATATTTGGAAAATGTTTCGCAAGATGCTGATGGAGAACTTGATTTTTTCGACACATCATATACGAAAAACGGAAGAGCTGTTTTCTCTCTTAAAGCAATTGAAAATGCTGCTTCGGCACATGAAATAAATAAAGCAGATGCGCTGATTATTCTTAATAGTAACGAAAATGTCATACCGGCCGTCACCCGTTTGTCGGGTAGCCAAGCAGCAGCATATTTTATGCTCGGCGAAACTACCGGGACATCAGCCGGCGGTGCATCGGAAGAAGGAAAAGCGCTGCGTGTACCCGGGACAAATCCTTTCTTTCCTCTACGAGACGACCTGCAAGGAAATCGATTAAAAGAACTTCTTGGCAGGATCGATATGAAAGTTTTTATGATGAATACCGGCAGAGTTGGAGGTGATGCAAACCAAAATTCTTCAAAAAAAATTAAGATTCCTCATTCTTCGGCAATCGTAAAAGCTATAGCCGAAAACACAATACGATGGGAAGAAGATCCGGATTTTGGCTATGAAACAGCAGCACATATCCCGGGTATTACCGATGAAGAGCTCCTGCAACCAAAAAAATTGTATAGTCGAACAGATCGTATGCAAGAATATGAAGCTATCATCGAAAAACTGAAACGTGAACGTGCTCATTTTTTCAAACAATATCCACAATTGGAATCGGATATTGTTGCAGTATTCAATAATTAAACCTTTTCATCATGCCCTCTCGTCGTATACAGCGCATGACACCTTCTCCAACATTAATTTTAAATGCTCAAGCTGACGAACTGCGAGATCAAGGAGTGGACGTTGTTAATATGGCTGTAGGACAACCGGATTTCCCCGTGCCGAAAAACATTAAAAAAGCGGCGCAAAAAGCAGCTCGGGACGGCAATGGGAAATACACACCGGCAATTGGAACCATGCCCCTTCGCAGTGCCATAAAGCAAAAATTTGCCCGGGAAAACAATCTTTCGTATCAAGAAGACGAAATTGTTGTTGCAACAGGAGCAAAACCAATTTTATTTGCCGCACTGCTCACCCTCACCAATCCCGGAGACGACGTTCTTGTCCCCGCCCCGTATTGGGTAACTTACCCCGATGACATACGATTATGCAGTGCAAATCCGGTTTTCGTTCCGGCCCGAGAAGACGATGGGTTTGAAATAAAAGCCGAGACTATAGAACGTCACATAACGGACAAAACAACGGTTTTAATTTTGAATGATCCTGCCAACCCAACAGGAGTCCTTATTTCCGAAGAAGAAAAACGAAAAATTGCGGCTCTTTGCATTAAACACAATATATGGATTATTGCCGATGAAATTTATGAACGATTGACTTATGAAAAAGCACACTACAGCATTGCACGTATAGGTGATGACGTATGGAATAAAACTATAACTCTAAATGGCGTTTCAAAAACCTATGCTATGCCGGGATGGCGTATAGGCTATGCAGGTATGCCAAAAGCAATCGCTCAATATATCGGAGGCGCTCTTTCCCATATTACCGGCAACCCCAATACATTAGCTCAAATTGCAAGCATTGAAGCATTGAACGGCCCACAGGACGAGGTAGAAAAAATGCGGAATATATACCAAAAAAGAAGGGATTATTTTGTTGAAGGCCTTAATAGGATTCCCGGAATCCACTGCGTAAAGCCGGGAGGAGCATTTTATCTTTACCCCAACATTTCGGCTCATTACAACGATATCATTACCAATTCTCAAGACATGGCGACTCTGTTGCTTGAAAAGGCTCATATTGCAGCAGTTCCGGGCAAATCTTTCGGCAGCGACGAACATATAAGACTTTCTTTTGCAGCATCTGAAGAGCGTATCAACGAATGTCTTTCAAGATTACGGGCTCTGTTTTCATAATCGAGAAAGTTGCAAAAGAATACTTTGTTTTGCTTTATCTAAGGCCATTTATATGGTATACTTTTTAGATATTAAAGATTGAAAATGAACACAAAAACCAACACTATCAAGCAGTCTATTCAAAAAGCATCTTTTTTGGATAAAAAAGAGAAAAAAGAATGGTTAACGTTTATAGATAATGTGCAACCTAAGGAATTGGAGCGTATAGAGCGCTTCTTTAAAAAAGCAAATAAAGCAGATGATTTATATAAACATAAGCTTCTGCACAAACATAAACTCGGAAAACAGTACGTAAAAAAATTGCAGACTATTTCCGATACATTCACCCGGCAAGCTCTCGAAAAACAAGAAAAACAAAACCATTCAATGATTTCTTCTTCTCTTAATCAATCT
>CAZPFH010000071.1:0-5083 GCA_964585825.1 uncultured Candidatus Peribacteria bacterium | reverse complement strand
TTTTTGCGTGTGCACGAAGGACAGTGTTTGCCGAAACACCACCGGCGAGGTGAATCTCTTTCGGAGAATGTTCGTCATATGCTCTAAAAAGTGTTTCAATAAGAGTTTCTGCAACCGTTTGCTGGAATGTTGCCGCCATATCGCATACAAAATCATCATCCAAACGGGTTGGGTCAAAGTCTTTTCCATAGCGTGATTGTACTTCGTATAATACCGCTGTCTTTAGGCCTGAAAAACTGAAGTCAAAAGGTTTATCCAATTTTGCTTTTGGTAAAAGAAATGCCTTGTCGTTTCCATCGAGGGCTTTTTCTTGAATAGCCGGACCTCCCGGATAGCCCAGTCCGAGTATTTTAGCAACTTTATCAAACGCTTCTCCCGCCGCATCATCTCGAGATTGTCCCAGTAAATTAAAAGTATGATGATCTTTCATTAAAATAAGATCGTTATGCCCGCCCGATACGGTAAGTACCAGAACGGGAAATTTGATTTTTTCATTTCGATCACACCAATTGCCATATATATGAGCAAGGATATGATGGACCGGAATAAGTGTTTTTTCTTTAATAAGTGCGAGGGTTGATGCCGTTAGGGCGCCGGTTATTAGAGCACTGATTAATCCCGGTCCGGGAACTGCGGCAATAGCATCGATATCATCCCATTTGCAATTTGCATCGTTAAGGCTTTGCTCAATAACGGGAATAATCTTGAGGATATGTTCTCGAGCTGCAACTTCGGGGACAACACCGCCGGTCGTTTTATGCAGTTCTATTTGAGACGCAATAGTATTTGAAAGCACCGTTTTTCCATCTTCCACAATGGCAACAGCAGTCTCATCACACGATGTTTCTATTCCAAGTATGCGCATATAGTTTATGAAAAAATACATTTTGTAGTATAATAAAAAGTAAGATAAAAGGAAAATTATGAAGCCCACATCTATAAGTATTATTGAGAAACTTCGAAACGCAGGGCATAGGGCGTATTGGGCAGGAGGTTGTGTTCGGGACATTTTACTCGGTCATGAGCCAAATGATTACGATATTGTAACTTCTGCAAAACCTGATGAGATTGAAGAAATTCTTGAAGAAACCAAGCCTGTCGGAAAAAAATTCGGTGTAATTTTGGTTATTAAAGGAGGTCATGCCTTTGAAGTTGCTTCGTTTAGATCTGATAGCGGATATTCTGATGGAAGAAGACCGGACGCGGTGCTTTTCACCGATGCCAAAGAAGATGCGCGCAGACGTGATTTCACTATCAACGGAATGTTTTATGATCCTATCTCCGATAAGGTTTATGATTACGTTGGAGGACAAAAAGATTTGGATGCCGAGCTTATTCGTTTTATAGGCAATTCTCATAAGCGAATTTTAGAAGACCATCTTCGTATTTTACGTGCCGTTCGTTTTAAAAATCAGTTTGATTTCCAATATCATCCCGATACCTACAAGGCTTTGAAAAATCATGCCGCTCTTATAGAAAATGTTGCGCCGCAACGAGTACAATATGAATTAAACAGAATGATTGAAGGCAATAATAGGGCACAAGCGTTTGAAGATTTAAGCGAATTGGGTATTTTGGAACATATTATTCCCGAACTGGAAGAGCTTCATGGCGTGCCTCAACCTCATGAATATCATGAAGAAGGAGATGTATGGGATCACAGCTTGAGAGCACTCAAAGAATGTGATGACCACGCTTCACGTAATGTAAAATGGGCTGCGTTGTTGCATGATGTAGGAAAGGTGGATACTTTTTCATTAAAAGAACGTATTCGTTACGATGGGCATGTCTCTCGGAGTAGAGAAATTGTTCATGATATTTTTGTCCGATTGAAATTCCCCGGTAAAGACAGAAGAAAAGTGGAATGGCTTGTTGAGCATCATATGATGATGGTTCCGCTTGTTGAAATGCCGGAAGGAAAAGCAAGAAAATGGTTCTTAAAAGAGGATTTTCTTAATTTGATGCAAGTTTTTGAAGCTGACGCAAAAGGTATTGTCCCGCGCGATATGTCTCTATATGAAAAAATATTAGAACGATACAGATCTGTAATCAAAGACATGCCGGTTAAGCCAAAACCTTTTATATCCGGTAAAGATGTAATGAAAATTATGCAAATTCCTCCCGGAGAAAAAGTTGGAGAGCTTTTAGATAGAGCGTATGAAAAACAATTGGCTCGAGAAATAAAATCGAGGGCCGAAGCCCTCGATTGGTTGAAATCACAAAAAGAATCGTAACTATTTTATAGTTTATTTAAATTCAATGAATCGTAGAGTTGCTTTTTATATGTCCATAGAGATCCGAATCCGATAAATACCGTTAGTAAAGCAATAATCCCTCCTACAAACGGAACCAACCCCACTATTTCAATAATTAGTATCCCCAAAGCTGCAATGCCGAATAATTTTGCTTTCGTCATATTTTTCGGATTGATAAGTAATCGTGCGATAAATACTCCCGCATATACCTTTGCAAGACACATAGTAATAATAAAAAGTGCAAGTATGATGCTTGCAAACGGCAGAGCAATTACTGTAATGCCGAGAACGACAAACGCCGCAATACTGCAAAGTGCTATTACTATGCCTAAGCCAAGACTTCTCCATGGGTGTGCTTGAGCAATATCAGCTGTTTTTACAAGTGCTGATGGAGCGATCATTACAAGGGCAAATGCTATAACAAGCATTGAGAGATATTGGAAAATTTGGAAGAAAATATGTAATTTAGAGAAGAAATTTTCAATATTTTTTCCTATATCCGTATCTTTTACAATGATTTCATTGTATTCGATAAAACCTTCCACTTGATCTTCGTTAAGTTCCGCCTTTCGTAATCCGGAATAAATAAGATTCCCGTTTATTTTGGCTTTTTCGGTTAAGGTGATTGTATCTTGAACTTCAAGTCGTACATCGCCATACACCTCTCCGCCGATAACTATCTTGCCGCCTCCGCCAATTATGTCTTCATTTATAGTGCCCAGCATATTGGTAAAACCGCTGCCGATTACCAGAGTACCTCCAATAAGACTATCGGATGAGATATTGATTTGTCCCCCGGTTGCAATGACATCATCACCCACGTTATTGTTTATGAAAATTGAACCGCCACCGGCTCGTACGTCGTCTGTTACTTCTCCGTTAATGGTAACTTGTCCGCCAGCTACGACAAGATCACCTTTAACAGTTCCGTTTATGGTTAGTGATCCGCCGGCTACAAATAAATCCCCTTCTATTTCACTGTCGATTGTTACAATACCGCCTGCCGCATAAGCATCATCGAGAATTGTTTCGGTTGAATATAATTCATTTTCGGCCAAAAAGACAATTGCCGAGGTTGTTGGTGTGGTAAATACAACAAAAAGAGCGCATGTGATTAGCGCCGCTAAAAGGTTTCGTTTGATCATGGTAAGTATGGTTAAATGATCACTTTTTAGTATAGTTATTGTTTGATTAGCTGGCAAACAGTTTCTATATGATATGTGTGAGGAAACATATCAACCGGCTGCACCGTTTTTAAGTGATAATCAGTTTTGCAAAGCTGTTCGAGATCGCGAGCCAATGTTGCGGGATTACACGAGACATATACGATTTTTTTTGCGTTGATTGTAAGTAGATGATTGCATAAATTTTCCCCAAGGCCGGAACGTGGCGGATCTACGATAACTATATCAGGATGATCATCACGATTTTTTATAAGATTAAATGTGTCGCCGACTTCATAATAAACATTGGAAATACCGTTGTTTTGTGCGTTTTCTTGTGCGTTTTGAATGGCGTTCTCGTTAATATCAAAACCAAACACGTACTTTGCTTTATGCGCACAAAAAAGACCAATTGTGCCGGTTCCGCAAAAAAGATCATAAACAATGTCGTCTTTATCGATATCACTCAGTTTCAAGATGTGCTTATAGAGTAGTTCGGCTTGTTTTGTGTTTGGTTGGAAAAAAGCATCGGGAAGAATATTGAATGTTAGCTGATGCTTTTTATCTATGTGCATTTCTTCAGTCAAGCAAGATTTGCCGTATAGATTTTCGGTAACAAAATGTGTTCGATGTCCTTTGCGTGCCACATGTTTTTGCAGAATAATCGATGTTGGTTTTTTAATTGTTTTGTTGTTCACGAGATGGTCAACAAATTCTTGTTTATACCCGAACGGTTCGTGCGAGGTTGTAAGTATAATCATTCGCTCATTGGTATATTTGCTGTCTCGTACCGTTAATGTTCGCAGGAGTCCCGTATTGCTTTTAAAATGATAAGCGGATAGGTTTTTTTCTCGTGCAAAATCAACAATTGAGCTAAGAAGAAAGCCAATGTCTTCATTTTGCAAATAACATTCCGTTAAATCAAAAACATCATAACGATATCCTTTTGGATGTAGCCCAAGATGCAGGGTTTCATCTTTATTCATGCTGAAACTGAATTCCATTTTATTGCGATAAAACCATGGTGATTCACACGCGGTTATAGATTTCACAGGTGGATTGTTGAAATTCCCCAGGTGCATTAACGCTTCACTTACTTGTTCTTCTTTAAATCGCAATTGATCGGGATAATTAACATATTGAAAACTGCATCCGCCACAAGTGTCGAAATGTTTACATCTAGGCTGAATTCTCAATGATGAAGGCGTGACGATGTTTTCCCTTTTCGCTTCCATGAAAGATGATTTGATCTTTGTTATACGTGCCTGCACGGTGTCTCCCGGGACGGTGTTTTCAATAAAAACCACTTTGCCGTTGTGATGTCCTATGCCGGCACCCCCAAAAGCAATTTTTGTTACCGGGGCGGTAATAAGTTCACCTTTCTTTAATTGCATACGTTCAGTTACAATACATGCGCTTATAGTACATGAAAGCAAGATGATGCTCTACCTCAACATTATTCAGGTTGGAAAGACCAAAGATTCGTTTGTGAAAGAAGCTGAGAATGAATATATGAAACGTCTCGGTCCGTATGCGAAAATAACTGTTCGTACGGTTTTCGATGATGAGAAAATAATGTCCGGGTTGGATCGAGACACTTATATTATTTCACTGGTAATTAAGGGAAAACAGTTGTCTTCTGCCGCTTTTGCAAATCATTTAAAA
>CAZPFH010000070.1:1564-5175 GCA_964585825.1 uncultured Candidatus Peribacteria bacterium | reverse complement strand
ATTGGATTAATGCGTATGTTGTGCGAGGGGGCTTTTTTTTATGCCCCTCGAATAATACCGCCAATGCTTTTGAGATTCTTGAAAATTTTCTGTTGTATGGAAGCCATTTCTTCATCGGTAAGAGTTCTATCGTTGGCTTGCAACAATACTCTGTACGCCAACGCTTTTTTACCTTTTTCTATGTGCTCACCTTCATAAATATCAAATAAAGAAATGTTTTTGATAAGTTTTTTATCGGCTTTTTGAATTTCTCGCTCAACTTCGGCAACCGTCTTTTTTGAATCAATTACAACCGAGATATCGATGTCGAGCCCGGGAAATTTTGGCAATGATTCGTATTGAACCAACGGCTCTTCAATAGCTGCGAGTTGTGTAAAATTCATTTCAAAAAAGGCAACCGACCCCTCTATGTTCCAGTTCGCAAGCACCTTTGGATGCACTTCGAAAACACGCCCAAGCTCTTTTCCATGTACAAATAATCCTCCAATTCTTGATGGATGTGCATAAGGTGGCCCCGTTTTTATCTTTTTAATTGTAACCGGATAATGAGAAAATCGCTCTGCAAAAGTGGTTGCAATCGATTTTATTTCAAAAAAAGCTTTTTCCTCACCCCCGGACGGCAAAGCAACCGCTCCGGCGATCCATTTTTCTTCATTGGGAAAATAATTACCATTCTCTTTATAAGTTCTTCCAACTTCGTAAATGCGCACCGATGGGAAAAATCGTAAGTTTTCCGCAATATTTTTTAATAAATTCGGTACCAGTGTTGTTCTCAAATGCGTTTGATCATTCGAAAGATAATTTTCAAGCTGCAAATGTTTATCGTCATTCATCAAGCAATTATCAAGCTCTTGCTTGCCGTAAAAAGAATATGTGTATATTTCCGACAACCCAAAACCGTAACTCAGCAAGGAACGTGCATGATGTTTTCGACTTCTTTCAACATTTGCCATAGGAGGAGTAATCGGCAAATCGGGCAATGTGGCCTTTACTTTATCGTAACCGTAAATACGAACAATTTCTTCGACAAGATCATCTTCAATATCGATATCTTTTGTCGCTCTAAATGAAGGAACTTTTACTTCCAACCGCTTATCCGAAACTTTCTTAACCTTAAATTCAAGCGATGTCAGTATATCGATACATTCTTTTTGTTTTATGGGTGCTCCTATTTTTGATGATACTTTTTCCGTATCAAGCGGAATAATCACTTCTTTAAGCGATATCTGTTTCTTGTCCGTTATTGGCCCGGCAATAGTGGCATCCGGACATATTTCCAAAATTAATTCAGCTGTTCGTTTGAGGGCCGTTTCAGCCAGCACCGGGTCAAGACTTTTCTCAAAACGTTGCACTGCCTCTGTTCGCAGTCCCAGCCTTGTTGATGTTGTACGTATCGACTCCGGATTAAAATTAGCCGATTCTATAATAATAGAGGTTGTTTCATCGTTAATTTCCGAATTCTCTCCGCCCATAACACCGGCTATTGCAACAGGTTTTTCGTGATCGGCAATAACGAGCATCGTATCATCAAGCTCTCGTTTTTGCCCATCCAGTGTAGTTATTTTCTCCTTCTTCTCCGCCCTTCTAACAACAATTCCTTCTTTAATATAGCTTTTGTCAAAAGCATGGAGAGGTTGACCCAATTCAGCCATAACATAATTGGTAATATCGACAATATTTGAAATTGGTCTGTAGCCAACCGCCAACAATCTGTCTTGCAACCATTTCGGTGATTCTTCAACCGTAATATTATTTATAATCAAGCCGCAATATCGAGGGCAGAGCGGATAATCTTTCACATCGATAGACGGTGATTCTCCTTTTGTCGGAATACGCACGCTTGGTTTTAGCTTATTAAATTTATTACCTGTAATAGCCGCGATTTCTCTAGCCATGCCATAATGCCCCCACAAATCGGGGCGGTGCGTTAATGATTTATTATCAATTTCAAAAACAATGTCGTTTTTCTTAAAAACATCCGCAAGCGGCATACCCGGCTTCACATCCAATCCTTTGAGATCGTAAATACCGTTTTCTTTATTTTCAAGACCGATTTCTCCGCCCGCACACAGCATGCCTTCGCTCTTCACCCCGCGAAGTTTAGCCGGTTTTAATTCTACCGGTTCGCCTTCTCCATGCCATTTCACCTGTGCTCCGGGCAATGCCACGGGAGCATACATGCCTTCGTAAATATTGTCCGCACCGCACACTATCTGATGCGTTTTAGAACCGACTTTTGTTTGGGTAACTGTTAATTTATCTGCATTCGGATGAGATCCTATAGATTCAATTTTCCCAACAACAATATGCTTAAATCGATCGGATAAATCGGTATATCCTTCAACTTCAGCCGTGTGAACAGTAATAAGTTCACCCAACTCACGAGGATCGACACCTTTTTTTAACGGAACAAAATCTTTAATCCAATTAAGCGAAATATACATGAACTAACTACATTAAAATTAATAATCGCAATTATTGAGTGCGGCTAATGTTTCCAGCGGCGTATTGCCGAGTTTTTCGGTACCGTCACCAAAAATCCATTTTGGTACGGCTTTAACGCCGGCATCTTTACACTCTTGTGCCCACCCGCCGAAAGCGGCACATTCAACACTATCAAGATATTCGAGCCCTTCACCAAACTCCGCTTTTTGAGTTTGACAATGCCCGCACCAAGATGCTGTATAAAGTGTTGCGCCTTTTTCGGTTAAGCATTTTGCCAATGCAACTTCAGCCGATTGAGCAACCGTTTCGTCCTCCGTTTCAGGTTCAGGTTCCGGCTCCGGTTCCGCCACGGGCTCCAGTTCCGGCTCCGCCACGGGCTCTTCAACTTCTTGAGCCGGCTCCGGTTCTGCCACGGGCTCTTCAACTTCTTGCTGCTCTTGATGATCCGACTGCGTAACATCTTCCTCTGCTACCCGTACAGACTGATTACACGCGGAAAATAAAAAAACAAAACAAAATGCTATAGAAAAAATACGTAAATATTTCATATTAAAATTGGTTAATAAATCGCAAGTCTCCACCTAAAAGAAGTCGTATATCGTCAATACCATGCCTCATCATAACAAGACGAGTAAGTCCGAACCCAAACGCCCATCCTTGCCATTTCTTCGGATCAATACCACCGGCTTTTAATACATTTTCATGAATCATACCCGCACCCATAAACTCAACCCAGCCGGTATGTTTACATACGCGGCATCCTTTACCGCCACAAATAAGACACGAGAAATCAACTTCCAACCCCGGCTCCACAAACGGGAAATACCCGGGACGAATGCGCACGGTCACCTCTTTTCCGAACAAACTGCTTAGAAACTGAGCCAGTACACCTTTTAAGTGCGCTATTGAAATATTCTTGTCGATCATAAATCCTTCAACCTGATAAAATGTCGTGTCGTGAGAAGCATCCGTTGCTTCGTAACGGAATGTTCGTCCCGGTACAATAACACGCAGCGGTGCTCCGTACTTTTCCATGGTTCTCACCTGGACCGGCGAAGTATGCGTTCTAAGAACCATTCGACCATGCTTCTTATCATGCTTGCCTTTAATAAAAAACGTATCCTGCATGTCTCTGGCCGGATGCCATGCGGGAATATTTAATCCTT